>JAFBAJ010000300.1 GCA_019247865.1 Acidobacteriota bacterium | reverse complement strand
TCCCGGCATCGTGACGGATGGAGAGGCGCTCGTCCTGTGCGCCGAAGATGGCCTCTACGCCGATCACATAACCGGGCAGGCGGAGCGAATGAACCTGCGTCCCGTTCAGGTTTGTGCCGCGGCTTTCACGCTCGCCGATAGTCTCTTCGAGCGATTGTGTTTCTTCCGGTTCTCTGACCTCCGAGAGGCGAAAGGCCAGCTCGCGCGCAGTGCCGCTCGGCGCGTCCTGTTTCGCGTCCGAGGCATAGTCTATGATTTCCCAGTGAGATAAATACTTCGCCGCTTCGCAGGCGAATCGCTGGAGCAGCACGGCCGTGATGGCGAAGTTTCCGGCGGCGATCACTCCGACCTGATGTTCGATGGCGGCGCGGTTGAGCTCTACAAAATCCTCGTCCGTCAGACCCGAAGAGCCGATGACCACATGCACGCCCCGGCGAATGGCCGTCAGGACATTTGCTTTCACCACGTCTGCTTTCGTGTAATCCACCAGCACATCGGTCGGAGCCGCGAGGGCTTCGGCGACCGACCCGCTGATCGTCAGATCAAGTTTGACGTCCTCCAACACTTCCGACAGGCTGCGCCCCTGATGCGTCCTGGAGACTGCGCCCACGAGGCTCAAATCTTCAGCTTCAGCTACAGCCCGGCACAGAGGCCCGCCGACCCATCCGGTCGCTCCGGCGATGCAAATCCTGAGTTTCATCATCTGCTAATCCCGCGGCGCAATATAACTCCGTCGCGCCTCAATCACCAATTTGCCCTGTCATAATTTGAGCAGGCGGATAATCTGCTTGATGCGTGTCTGCTGTGTCTTTTTCAAGCCTTGCTCGACTTTTCGATAGACGACCGGCTCCGCGCTCATCGGGTCGCCGTCGTCGAACGGCGGTTGCGGCGCGTACTGAATGAGCAGTTGCACCTCTTTCGCCGCCTCGTCACCGGCGAGCAGGGCGACGACTTCGAGCGCGCCGTCAATGCCCGCACTGACGCCGCTCGTGGTGATACGCGTCCCGGAAATGACGTAACGCGGATAGCCCGGACTGACGCTCACACGCGGGAACAGGTTGAGGCACGGGAGCGAGTCCCAGTGGGTCGTGGCCTCGTGACCGTCCAGCAGCCCGGCGGCGGCCAGCAACAGCGCGCCCGTGCAGACTCCCATCACATGCGAGGCAGACTCGGCTGCTGCTTTCAAATAAGCGATGTATCGCCGGGAGGTCATCATACGAATTTGCCCCGGCCCACCCGGCACTACCAACAGAGTGAGCTTGGGTGCATCATCGAACGTATAGTCGGGCACAAGTTTCATTCCTCCGCTCGTCTTCACCGGCTGCATGTCCGCCGCGATGAGATAGACTTTGGAGAACTGCTGTGTGAACACTTCATATGGGCCGGCGATGTCGAGCAGGTCGGCCTGAGGAAAGATCGGGATGCCGATGGTGAGTGGCGACGATGTCATGGCTTAACTCCTGTGAAAGTGAGTTGTCAGCTGGCGCTTTCAAAAATAATGCTGGAGCAGGTGAGACCGGCCTCTGCTTTCCGTAGCTCGGACATATCTATGACTTCGACTCGCTCGGCCACACGTGCGATCAACTCTGACGCTCTCGGAAATTCTGCCTGGACACAGACCGTGGAGCCAATCGGTAAAATATTTGCTGACCAGGGTTCGTCCGCAGGAGTGTGGAGCAGCTTAAATTCTCTCAGGGCCTCAAGCTCCACCCAATCCGGGTTCACAAACAGCGTCTCTTCATTTATCGCAGTACAGGCTGACTTGAGGTGCAAGCTTCCTTTTGTCCGCACCTGTTCGACATGGTAGCCGTAGGGCTCCAGAATTCTCGCCAGCTCTGCAATGCCTTGCGGATTGGTGCGGCTCGAATGACCTGCAAAGATCTTCTTCCCGATTCGCAAGACATCTCCGCCCTCGATCATCGCGGGGAGAGAAATACGAGCAATCTCTCGATACTGTGACAGCTCGCGCTCGATGAGCCTCGTCTCTCCGCGACGAGAAGCGGCTCCCATGCTGCAAATTATTGCCAGCTCGTCCACGACGATTGCCGTGTCTTCCACAAAGCAGGAGTCCGGGTACGACCCATTTTCAGAGAGCTCCGTGACGAGCACGCCGAGCTTCCGGAGCGCCGCACAATAATCGTCGTGCTGGCGTCCGGCCAGTTGGAGATCGATCTGCGCCCGGTCAATAAACGTAACCTCGCATTCAGCTATCTGAGGTGATACTTTGTGCGTGAGAGCTCTGAGCATCGTTCAGTATCTTCTTCAAAAAACAGTAGTGTCCTAAATTGTTTTTCTCTGCGTCACCTCAGCGACTTCTCTGCGCCTCTGCGTTGAGCTGATGATACAAAATACTCACCGCCGCAGGCGCAGAGTTCACGCAGAGCAAGCGCAGAGAGTTGAAGCCAGGACACTACCCAAAAAACAGTCGCCCGTGCGCGCAAGCACGATAATCGAGCGCGTTGAAACACGATAGAAGGGGCCGCCTAAAAAAGGTTTTAGGCGGCCCCTTCAACATGTGAGAACTCGCCTCACTGTCTTTTAACAGGGCACGCTCCCACAACAGATGTCTATAATCTCCGACGTGTAGTACTGCGTCACGGTCCCGCTTGTGGTCGCGTGTCCGGCGCAATTGATGTAACGCGAGCCAACCTCCACGGTGAGCGATGCGTCGCTGTAGTAGGTATACTCCGTCGAGTATCTATAGTGCCCGGACGCGGCAGCCACGACAGAGCGTCCTGACAAGCCTCCGGTCGAAGGAAGAAATAGAACTGAGAGCAATAGCGCCAAAGCTAATGCCACAAAAATAATTCGGCTCCTTAGTTTGGAAGTGAGATTCATAGTCCCTCCTGCATGTGGAAAGGTGGAACAACACACATTGCGCCCTGTAAAACAGAATGGCCTCCGGCATCCACCTAAAACATTATGCCGGAAACTTCACGCAACTCCATTTTTTCTGGGCCTGGGATTAAGTTAGAGCATAAGCGCGCGGAGAGAAACCGTCAAGCACAAACTGTTTTGAGCGGTCACTAAAAACGCGCGGGGTGCGTCAGGCTAAAGGATAGCCGAGCACCCCGCTCAAATGTGCTTCATTCGATGCTTAACTCCACGCCGTCTTATCCGGCGTCGCCTTCACAAACCAATCGTAGCCGTCGCTTTCGACCGTGATCCAATCTCCCTTGTCCACAGACAGCGAGAAATCTGCTGCCAGCGTAAAGGTATACACCAAGCCTGCGGCGGGCGCGGGCGGGCCTCCTGAAAAAAGCTTCCCATAGTTAAAGCGGCCGTGCCGCGCAAGCCGAACGACAGATCGAGCGCGCCGGGACTCGCCGCCCTCCCATTGCCGGCGACAAGCATGATGGAGGTCAGCAGAGCAAGGCTGACCATTGGCGGCCGGACAGCCAAACAGGCAAAGCTGAACCGTTGACTAAACATCGCGGATTTCATGATGATTATTTCGCGCCGGTTCTTCTGGAAAGAAGCCGTCCAAGAGTCAGAGCAAAGATGCTTGCGCCCGCGCCAAGTAAGAGATAGAGCACAAGTGGCCTTGATCGAGCGCTTCTTTCAGCGACTCCGCTCGATAAACTTTCACTGGCGGCGGGATTCACGTTCTCTCCGGCCGTAGCCAGGATTGTATCTCTTCCGCTCGATGAAATTTTCCGAACGCGCGGAGCATGCGGGCTCTGTGGTGCAACGCCTATCTCTAAGATGTAGAGGTCGCCGTTTCGTGCTGCGGCGACTCCCGTCGGCGTCCACGTCTGTTCCGACTGCGCCACTGTTGAGACAGCGCCGCCGGAAGCGACCTTGAGCACGCGCCGGTTGCGATAGTCTGCGACGTACACGTCGCCTTGCGCATTGACCGTCAACCCCATCAGGCCGCCCCACGCCATCGCTCCTGCCACCGGCTTTCGGTCGTCGCTTTTTACTTCGAGGTCGCCCGCCAGCGTCCGGACCGTGCCATCCATGTTTACCTTGCGGACACTGGCTCCATCCGCCAGATACAA
>JAFBAJ010000276.1 GCA_019247865.1 Acidobacteriota bacterium | reverse complement strand
CGTCGCTTCGCTGACGACGCTGGAGACGGCCGCACGTCATCGCGCGGCGCGGCTCAGCGACTACTACGAGTTCAGAAGAAGCGGCATCGAAGAGGGGCGCACGGGACAGATGAAGCGGATCGTGCTCCTGCCGGGTAAAGATGCCGGGAAACAACTTGAGCTGGCCGATATTTTGCGCCGCGCCGGAATTGAGATGAGCTACGCGCACGCATCTTTCAGGTCGCCGAGCGCGCACAGTTACAACGGAAACGAAGCCGCCGCGCCGCGCCTCTTTCCGGCGGGCTCCATCGTGATCGATCTGGCGCAGCCGCAAAAGCGTCTGGCGAAGGCTCTGCTGGAGCCGAACACGGAGCAGGAAGGCAGCTTCGTGCGCGAGCAGCTCGCGCGTTTCCTCCGCAATCAGCGTCGCGGGCAGAGTGCTGCAAAAGAGGATTACGGTTTTTACGATATCACGGCGTGGTCGCTGCCATTGGCGTTTGGAGTTGAAGCCTACTGGACGGAAGATGCTGCGGATTTACCCGGAGCCGATAAGATCGAACCGCAACGAGATAGTGATGCCAATGATCAAAGCCCACGCGGCAGATTGCCTCAATGCCTGGGCGTAGTTGAAGGCGGTCGTGCCAGCGTCGCTTACATTATTCCGTATGAGAGCGATGCCGCTGCCGCGCTCGTCTATCGCCTGCAGCGTGAAGGCTTCCGTCTCGCCGTCGCCGTTCGCCCGCTCAACGCAGGCGGACGCGACTGGCCGCGCGGCACTATCGTCGTCCGCGTCTCGCGCAATCCGGAGAGCCTGCATGACGCGATGGCGCGTCTGGTGCAGGGAACGTGCGCTCAGGTGACGGCCGTCAATTCCGGCTTCAACGAGACGGGCGAGACGGGCATCGGCTCGGAGAACGTTATCTCATTGAAGCCGCCGCGCATCATCATGGCCGCGGATGATCCTGTGAGCCAGACCTCTTACGGCTCGCTGTGGTACATGTTCGACCGGATGGGCGTGGACTTTACGCCGATGACCATCGCAAACATCAAGCGCGCGGAGCTTGATAAGTACAACGTCATCGTCCTCCCGGACGGCTCGCCCGACGCCTACTTCTCATCCTTCGGCAAAGGCGGAATAGACACCCTGCGCGGCTGGATCTCGCGCGGCGGCGTCCTCGTCTGCATCAAGGGCGCGGCAGTCTTCGCCGCCCTCAAGGACGTGGGCCTCACTTCGTCGCGTCTGGTCGTGAGCGATGAGGACGAGCAGAAGAGTCAGTCGGCGGAAGAGAAGGAGGCCGCGCCCGCTCCGACGCCGACGCCGACGCCGACCGAAGCGGGCCAGCAGCTCTCGGCCTCGACCGCGAAGGCCAAAGGCAAGAACAAGGGCGCGCGCCAGACCGCGACCGAGCAGCAGCGCACGGAGGCTAATCAGACGGAGAAGATGGAGGGCGCGTCGCCGGAACTCCCGCCCATCGCTTCGCCCTCCGCGAGCGCGGGACAGGTTCCCGAAGCAGTGCCGGGCGCGATCATGCGCGCGACTATTGATCGGACGACCTATCTGACTTATGGTTATGAAGAGCGTGAGCTGCCGGTGCTCATCTCTTCGGGCTACTTTTTCCGGCCGTCGAAGGAGGGCACGAACGCCGTCGTCTTCGCGTCTGATCGCAAAAAGAGCCTGCGTATCTCCGGCTTCGTCTGGCCGGACAACACTGAGCGGCTGCTGGCCGGGACGGCGTACGTGATGGACGAGCCAACGGGACGCGGCCATGTCGTCATCTACGCAGAGGAGCCGAGCTTTCGCGGCATCTGGCGCAACATGACGCGGCTCTTTTTCAACTCGATTCTTTTCTCATCATCGTTTTAGGAGCGGAACAGACGTGTTCAAGATCAAGGCAGATTACACAGAGCAGTTGGAAGTCAAAACTACGGTCGAGCGGGCACGGGAGTTTTTTACGGAGTGGAGCAACTTCGTCGAATTGATGCCGGGCATCGAGAGCATCCGGCGCGAGGCGAGCGGGCTGCTGCGCTGGACTGTGAAGGCGGACGTGCCGATGCTGGGGCCGCTGCGCGTGGCCTTTGCGGTCGAGCAGACGGACAACCTGCCGGACAGAGTCGAATGGTCGCCCGCGCCAATCGAGAAGAAGAACTACCTGCGCTATGCCGCCAACTTCATCGAGCGCGGCGCGTCCTCGACCCTCGTCCGCATCACGCAGCACGTCGAGCTGCGCCGCCAGAACGCGCGCGAGCTGCACATGCTCGCCGGCCTCGTCGGCGAAAACCGCATCAGCGCAGAGATGCAGAAGGCCGTCACCGCGATGATCAAGACTTTTCTTGAGCGCGCACGCGCACGATTAGAGAGCTAGAACGAAGAGGCCACTGATGAGCGCGGATAAACGCGGATTTGAATCTGTGCTTATCCGCGTTCATCTGTGGCCGTAGCTAATCATGTTCGCGAAGACACGGTATGCGCCGGGCACGCCCGCGCGCAGTTGTCTGTACCAGACCATGCTCGTGTAGATGTAATGGCCGCGCCCGTAATCGAGCGTCAGGAGCCCGCCGCGCAGGCTCTCCTCTCCGGCATCGCTCATCGCGAAGGGCGCGCGATAGCCCGCGTCCCACGTCTTGGGATAATAGAGCCCGCGCTCCTGTATCCAGTCCTTGAAATCATCCTGCGTGATCTTGTTCGGAGAGTTGAGCAGTGGATGCTGCGGCTCCGTGAAAGCGACGGCTGCGTTCTCGTCCGTCACGCGCTCGTTGCCGAGCGTGATGGGCAGTGGCGCGAGCTGCGGGCGGTTCTTCGCAGCGTCCGGGTTCCACTCGTTCGTCTTGTGATAGAAGACGATCAGCGTGCCTCCGTTTTTGGCAAAGTCGAGCAGCCGCGCGTTGGCCGCGATGAGCTCCGGGTGAAGCTGGTAGCCGCGATTGTCGATGATGATCGTGTCGAGCTTCGAGAGGTCGGCGGCGGCAATCTCTTCGGCCTGTAACTCCTGAGCTTCGACGCCGAGCGCATTAAGCGCGTTTCGCAAAGTGTCATCCGTGCTCCGCACGTAGCCGACGCGCAGTCCCGGCGCGACCCGCGCGTCGCTGTACACGATGCGCGCCTCGCGCTGTGTAATGACTTTGGCGCTGTCGTTTGGGTGAACCTGGAAGATGGCTTTGCCGAAGCTGGCGCGGGGCGTCCGCTGCTCGTCCGGCGTGTCCACGGGGATGATGTTGCTGCGCAGAGTGAACTCGCGCGTCTCGTGAGCCGCGAGCGAGATGTCGGGGCCGACTTCGCCGCCCTCTCCCGCCTGACCCAAAATCATAAACGCGCCCTTGAAAGGTTTGTCCTGATGATTGACGAGGCGAACTCTGAACGTCAAAGGCTGATTGAGATTGGCCGGAGTGAAGACGTAAGGCGACGGCGCGATGCCGGCGATCTCGACCGGCGGCGCGATGTCCAGTTGCGTGCTGACCGGAATTTCAAAGCTCTGATCGTCCACCTCAAGCTCGACTATCGCGCGCAGTTCCTCGCCGAACAATGTGCCGTCGTAGAGATGCTCTGCGTGCGGGAGGTTGCTCTTTGCGTTGGCGGGCGTGTTGAATTTCGGCAGGTCGAAGGCGGACTGCGAGTGCGGTTTGATGACGACGCTTTCCGTGCTCTCTTTGACGCCCTTCCGGTCTGGGAATCTCACGTAGCGAACTTTGGCCGCGCGCTCGCCGTTGTTGGCGACCTGCAGACGGAAGGCCGTGGCCGAATCCGGAATCAGCGCCGCCTCGGACGAGGTGAGCGTGAGCCGGAGGCCGCTCGTGGCGGCCAGCGCGTGATTGAAGCGTTCCGCCATTAACCTGAAGTAAGGCGTTTTATCGACCTCGGCGAACTGGTCGCTGCGAATCTTCCGGCGGCCGAAATCATTCTTCAGGGCCGCGAACACGCGTTCGGGCTGCGAGACGAAATCGGTCAGCGGCTTGCCTTCGATGGTCGGAGGAGCGAGGAGCGGCGCGACCGTTTCGGGCAGGCGGAGGCCGTCGAGAACAGTGTTTGGATTTGAAGGAAGCGGCGCGGCTCCTTTGGCTTCGCGCGCGAGGCGGTAACGAATGGGCGGCCAGCCGTCCTTAGGCAACGTTTGCGGCCACGGGCCTTGAGAGGCGTGCTGTTGCAGGGCATGCAATGCCTGCTCGGCGTAGGTCATGCCGCGCACCGGGTCCTGCTCGTTGCGATTGACCGTGACGACTTTGCCTGCGCGCACGGCCTCTTCATCCAGAGCTTTGGTCGCTGCGCCGCCCTCGTAGCTCATCCGCACGAAGAGGCGCTGCACCTGCCACACGTCGGCTTCCTTCAACTGCTCCGGAAATCTTTTCGGATCGGCCGCGGCGTCGAAAGCTTCCAACACCAAACGTCCGGTCGCCTGATGATGCCCGTGGCCGCCGGTCGTGTCGTGGTTGGTGATGATGACATCCGGGCGCAGGCGTCGAATCTCGAAGACCATCCGGCGCAATGCTTCGTCGTGGCCCCAGAAGCGGAAAGCCTCTTCGGCGGATTTCGAGAAGCCGAAATCGCGCAGCCCCAGAAAGTGCGCCTCCGAGCCCTGAATCTCGGCCGCCTTGAGCGTCTCGCGCGCGCGAATCGCGCCCAGCTCTTCATACAGCTCCGGGCCGATGGCGTTCTGTCCGCCCTCGCCGAAGGTGCTGAAGAGCGAGACTGTGTGCGCGCCGTACTTGCGTCGCAGGATGGTCAGCGTCGCGCCGTCCTCGTCATCGGGATGCGCCGCGACGCACATCACAGTCCAGGGATTGGTCAGATCTAGGAGCGACTGGTAGAGCTCTGCGCGGTCGGCCGCGTCCTGCGCGGCGCGCGGTGCCGGATAGACGGGCGCGACGAAGGCGAGCAGCGTGATGAGCGCGAGTACCGAGGCTGTCATTTTTCGTTTCATGGTTTTGGCTCAACTATACGCGCCGGAAGATGTTTCACGCAAAGGCGCAAAGACGCAAAGAAAACAGTTAAGCTTTTCTTTGCGTCTTTGCGCCTTTGCGTGAAAACCTTTTCTATCAAGCTGAAAGCCGTGCTATATTCTCTCGACTTTTTGACAATCCACTGACCCTAAGCAGGAGAATTATGCAATCCCAAACAACACTCAAGATGATGCTCGCGCTGGCCGCCATGCTGCTCTTCGTGCTGGCTTGCAATGCCGGAGACGAAACCGAAAAGGCCAACAAGCTCGTCTCCGAAGGCAACGCCGCCATCGAAGAGGGCAACAAGCAGGCGATTGATGCGGGCGCTAAGAACGACAAGATTTTTGATGAGCTGAGCGCGGCCAATTTCGAGGCCGACAAAGAACGGCTCTCGCCGCAGGCTAAAGATGCCGTGGCCGGGATGACCAAGAGCGCCGACAAATTCCGCGAAGCCTCGAAGAAGTTCGACGAAGCCAGCAAGCTCAAGATCG
>JAFBAJ010000171.1 GCA_019247865.1 Acidobacteriota bacterium | reverse complement strand
GTGGTGATCGAACGAGAGGAGCCTAAGGTCGCGCCGCTGACGGCTGCGGGCGCGCACGTCATCGTCGGCGACGCGACGCTCGAAGAGAATTTGAAGGAGGCCGGGGTTGAGCGCGCGAGCGGCCTCGCAGCCTGTCTGCCGGATGACGCGGACAATCTCTACGTCGTGCTCATCGCGCGCGATCTGAACCGCGCCCTGCACATCGTCGCGCGCGCGGTCGAAGAGCAGGCCGAGCCCAAGCTGATTCGCGCCGGAGCCAATCGCGTCGTCGCCCCGACCATCATCGGCAGCCACCGCATGGCGCAGGCGCTGATGAAGCCAGCCGTCGCGGACTTTATGGATTCGATCGCGGCCGAGAGCCTCGATCTGGGCTTTGAGCAGGTTGAGGTCGCGCCCTCATCCGTCTATGTCGGGAAGACGCTCAAGCAAACGAACATGCGCTCTGAGCTGGACACAGTGGTCGTCGCCATCCGCAAACAGCGCGGCGAAGTGCTCTATCATCCGAGCGGCGACGCGAACATCGAAGCCAACGATATTTTGATCGTCATCGGACGCAAAGCGTCTCTCACGGAATTAAACAGACAGGCACGCGGAGTTTCATGAAGATACTGGTCACTGGCGGAAGCGGTTATCTGGGTTTGCACGTGCGCCGCTTTTTTAATGCGGACGATTTTTCGCGCCGCTCGCATCTGGACGTGCTCAACCCGCTCGACGCGGCGCTGGTCGAGGACTACGACGCGGTGATTCATCTCGCCGCGCATCTCGACAAAGACCCGGCGGCGGCCGAGAAGTGTTTTCGCACGAACCTCGACGGCACGGCTAACCTGCTCCGGCACATGCAGCCGAACTCCGTCTTCATCTACGCTTCGACGAAGGACGTGTACGGCTCGCACGCGGATGCCTACCGCGAGGTGCCTGAGACGTGCAGCACGGAATACAACGGCCAGTCGGCGCTCGAATGGTCGAAGCTGATGGCCGAGCGCTACGTCGAATACTACGCGCGCGAGCGCGGTTTTCGCTCCTGCATCTTTCGCCTCTCGAACGTGTACGCGCGCCCTTCGGATGACAACGAAGCGGGCTTCGTCACTTACTACGTCGAATCGGTCAAGTACGGCGAGCCGATCCAGTTGCCGCTCGACGGCAAGCCCGTGCGCGACATTCTGCACGTGGACGATTTCTCGCGCGCCTGTCGCGCCTTCATTGATTCGAGCATCACGCACGGCCTCTATAACCTGGGCGGCGGCATCAAGAACTCAGCCACCCTGCGCGACCTGATCGACACCATCGCGCGTATCATTCAGTGCGAAGCGGTGATCGATACGGAGACGCATCTGCTGGCCCCCGTGCCGGTCAACTACATCAGCGACATCACGCGCGCGCGCGAGGAGCTGGCCTGGCAGCCTTCGATTGAGATGGAAGAGGGATTGCAGAGCGTCCTTTGAATTGCGGATTGCAGATTGTTTTCAAAGCCTGACCTTAAAGCAGAGCACATCAAGCGCGTCGTCGTGCGCAGCACCAACTGGGTCGGCGACGTGGTGATGACCATTCCGGCCCTGCGCGAGTTGCGCCGCGTCCTGCCGAACGCGCACCTCACGCTCGCCACGCGCTCGTGGGCGGTGGGGCTCTTTGACGAAGCGGATTTTATCGACGATATCTTAATTTATGATCGCGGAAAGAGCGGCGTGCGCGCGGTCATGCGTCAGGCGGGCGAGTGGCGACGGCGCAGGTTCGACCTCGCGGTTCTTTTTCAGAACGCCTTTGAAGCGGCCCTGCTCGCGGTCGCGGGACGCGTTCCAATCCGGCTCGGTTATGCGACCGACGGGAGGCGCGCGCTGTTGACGCATCCGGTCGCGCTGCCTGTGTGGAAGAGCGAGCGGCACGAGGTCTTCTATTATCTGAACATCGTCGCGGAGCTGGAGCGCCTGCTTGACGGCACATCGCAGGCGCTCCAGCGCGAGCCGGTCTTTGACCTGAACGTCTCGACGACGCGCAAAGATAGAGCGCGCGAGTTGCTGTCGGCGTCCGGCGCGCGCGATAATCGCCCGCTCGTGGCGCTCTGTCCGGGCTCGACCAACAGCCGCGCCAAACGCTGGCCGGCGAAGTTCTACGCCGGGCTCGCCGACAGAATCATGACTGAGACGGATGCGGATGTGGCGCTCATCGGCGCGGCTGACGAGCTGGATGTCTCGCACGAGGTCGCGGGCTTGATGAGGCAGCAGCCGCTCTTGCTGACGGGACGCACGAGCCTCGCGGAGGCCGTCGCGGTCTTGAGCCAGGCGGACGTGCTCGTGACCAACGACACAGGCCCGGCGCACATCGCCGCCGCGCTCAATCGCCCGACGCTGGTCATCTTCGGGCCGACAGACCCGACGACGACGCGTCCATACTCAAGCGTCGCGGAGGTCATACGCCGTCCGCCGGACTGCGCGCCGTGCATGCTGCGCGACTGCCCGATTGACCATCGCTGCATGACCGCGATTTCGCCGGACGAAGTTTTTACGCGAGTTTCGAGTTTAGTTCAGACAGTTGATTGCCACAGAGACACAGAGGCACAGAGACAGTTATAAACCATTTTATCTTTGCTCTGTGTCTCTGTGTCTCTGTGGCAATGAAGGGTATGCTATATGAAAAGGCGCGCGGTCTTTATGGACCGGGACGGAACGATCTCGGAAGAGGTCGGCTACGTCAATCATCCGACACGTTATAAAGTCTTCCCTTACGCGGCCGAAGCCGTCCGGCTCCTGAACGAGCAGGGCTGGCTCGCCGTGCTCGTGACGAATCAGGCAGGGGTCGCGCGCGGTTACTTCACGGAAGAGATGATCGGCACGGTACACGGCTCTCTGCAAACGGAGTTGGAGCGCGGCGGCGCGCGGCTCGACGCCATTTACTACTGCGCGCATCATCCGTCCGTGGGCGAGCCGCCGTATCGCTTCGACTGCGATTGCCGCAAGCCCAAGCCGGGTTTGATCCAACGCGCCGCGACTGATTTGGAGATCGAGTTGGACGAGAGCTGGATGGTTGGAGACCGTTACAGCGATATCGAGCTGGCGCGCAACGCTGGCGTGCGCGCGTGCTTCGTGCTCAGCGGCTACGGGCGCGGCGAGTGGGAATACCAGCGCGCGAGCTGGAAGCATCAGCCCGATCTGGTCGCGGAAAATCTACTGGAAGCAGTGCGGAAGATCATTTCAAATGATGTGTAAGACGAGTAGTGGTATTT
>JAFBAJ010000155.1 GCA_019247865.1 Acidobacteriota bacterium | reverse complement strand
TAACAGACCTGTAGATTGTTCTCCGCGCAGAGTTGCAGGTAGCGTTCGGGCCGCGCGCTCGAATGCTCTGGCCCCTGCCCTTCGTAGCCGTGCGGCAGGAGCAGCGCGAGGCGCGAGCGCTGTTTCCATTTGTCTTCGGAGGCTCCGATGTACTGGTCTATGATGACCTGCGCGCCGTTGCCGAAATCTCCGAACTGCGCTTCCCACATCACGAGCGCGTCCTGCGCCTCGACCGAATAGCCGTACTCGAAGCCGAGCACGCCCTGCTCCGAGAGCGAGCTGTCGAAGACCTCGAAGACGGCGCGGCTGTTGGCCTCGCTCCGCAACTCAGAGAGCGGCGTCCAGGATTGTCCGGTCTGCGTGTCGTACATCACCGCGTGGCGCTGGCTGAAGGTGCCGCGCCCGGAGTCCTGTCCGCTGAGCCGCACACGCACGCCCTCCATGACGAGCGAGCCGAACGCGACGGCCTCCGCGAAAGCCCAGTCCATAGGGACTTCGCCCTCGCCCATCTTCGCGCGCCGCGCGAGCTGTCCGACCATCTTGGGGTGAATGTGAAAGCCTTCGGGCACGACCGCGATGCGATGGCCGAGCTCCTTCACAAGCTCAGCACTGACGCCCGTCTCAAACACTCCTGAGCCGTCCTCTTCGATGATGGCGGGCGGCAGCGACGTGCGCTGCGGCTTCTCTGCGACGACCTTCTTCGCGCGCTGCCAGGCGTCCTCAAAACGCTTGACGCGCTCGTCGATCATCGCCTGCACTTCTTCGTCGGTCATCACGCCTTCGCGCACGAGGCGCTCGGCATAGACCGTGCGCACGCCCGGATGCGCCTTGACGCGCGCGTACATCAGTGGCTGCGTGTAGCTCGGCTCGTCGCCCTCGTTGTGGCCGAGACGGCGAAAGCCGACGATGTCGAGCACGACATCCTTATTGAACTCCTGCCGGTAATCGAGCGCGGTACGCACCATCCTGTAAGCGGCTTCCGGGTCGTCGCCGTTGATGTGAAAGATGGGGAGCTGCGTCATCTTCGCCACGTCGGTCGAGTAGATGGTCGAGCGCCCTTTCTCAGGCGAAGTGGTAAAGCCGATCTGGTTGTTGATGATGATGTGAATCGTGCCGCCCGTCGAGTAGCCCTTGAGGTCTGCCAGATTCAGCGTCTCCATCACGATGCCCTGCCCCGCGAAGGCCGCGTCGCCGTGCAGGAGCACGGGCAGGAACATATCGATCACCACTTCGCGGTCTTTCTCGACCGAGTCCTGCTTGGCGCGCGTCATGCCTTCGACGACCGGGTCGACGAATTCTAGATGGCTCGGATTCGGCGAGACGGTGATCTTGACCTTGCGCCCCGAAGCGGTCTCGCGCTCGCCGACCGCACCCTGATGATATTTCACGTCGCCCTCGTCCGCAGGGAAGTTCGGATGCACAGAGCCCTCGAACGAAGTAAAGATGCGCTCGCAGAAGTGCCCGACGACGTTGGCGAGCACATTCAGTCGCCCGCGATGAGCCATGCCGAGCGTGATGTCGTCCACGCCCTGCCCGCCCGCGCGCTCGATGAGCTGGTCGAGCGTCGGGATGATGGTCTCGCAGCCTTCGAGCGAGAAACGTTTTTGCCCGAGATACTTCGTGTGCAGAAAGCGCTCGAACTGCTCGGCCGAAATGAGCTTCCAGAGGATCTGTTTTTTGATCTCGACCGGAATCGGCTCCGGGCTCACCAGCTCCTGCCGGATGCGGTCGCGGATCCAGAGCTTCTGCTCTTTGCTCTGGATGTGGCGATACTCGATGCCGACCTTGCCGCAGTAGGCACGGCGCAGGATGTCCAGAATCTCGCGCAGCTTCGCGCTCTCGGTTCCGGCCAGTCCGCCCGTGATGAACTCGCGATCTAAATCCCAGATGGTCAGCCCGTAAGATTCGATGTCGAGCTCCGGGTGATGATGGAGCGGCATCGCGTGCAGCGGGTCGATGTCGGCGATGAGATGGCCGCGCACGCGATAGGCGTTGATCAGCTCCAGCACGCGCGCCTGTTTGACGATCTGGTCGCGCACGTGGTCCTGCCCCAGGAGCGCAGGGTTCTTATCAATCGCCCAGCGCATGGGCGGATACGCTATCTCCAGGTTGGCGAAGATGTCGTCGTAGAAGCCGTCCGCGCCGAGCAGCAGCTCGTGCACGCGCGCGAGAAAAGCGCCGGACTCCGCGCCCTGTATGACGCGATGATCGTAGGTCGAGCTGATGTTGATAGTCTTGCTGATACCGAGCTGCGAGAGCGCTTCGGGCGACATCGCCTGAAACTCGGCCGGGTATTCGATCGCGCCGGTGGCGATGATGACGCTCTGCCCGGACATCAGTCTCGGCGT
>JAFBAJ010000030.1 GCA_019247865.1 Acidobacteriota bacterium | reverse complement strand
GGCGGCGGTCAAAGCGGCGGCGGCTCCGGTGGCAGTTCGGGCGGTGGCTCTGGTGGGAGCGGCGGTGGGAGCGGCGGCAGTGGCGGCAGTGGCGGCGGCGGACGCTGACACGAGCACAGCTCTGCAAACCAACACCTAATCAAAAAGTCAGGGGCGTGGAATCCTTTCGGATCGCACGCCCCTGACTTTTAGTAAAAGCTAGAGCGGGATGTTCCCGTGCTTCTTAGGCGGATTGGTGTCGCGTTTGTTCTCGATGAGCTGTAAGGCTCGAATCAGTTTCGGGCGCGTCTGTGCGGGCTCGATGACCTCGTCTATAAAGCCACGCTCGGCGGCGACGTAGGGGTTGGCGAACTTCTCTTCAAGCTCTGTGATGCGCGCGCGGCGGGCCGTCTCCTGATCCGCGGCTTCATTTATCTCGCGCCGGTAGAGGACGCCGACCGCGCCCTCCGCTCCCATGACGGCGATCTCGGCCGAAGGCCAGGCGAAGTTGATGTCCGTGCGGATGTGCTTCGAGGCCATCACGCAGTAAGCCCCGCCGTAAGCCTTGCGCGTGATGACGGTCATCTTAGGCACGGTCGCTTCGGCGAAGGCGTAGAGCAGCTTCGCCCCGTGTCTGATAATGCCCTCGTGCTCCTGCCCGACGCCCGGCAAAAATCCCGGCACGTCCTCAAAAGTGAGCAGCGGAATATTGAAGCAGTCGCAGAAGCGCACGAAGCGCGCGCCCTTGACAGAGGCATCTATGTCGAGCACTCCGGCCAGAAACGCAGGCTGGTTGGCGACGATGCCGACGGGCCTGCCCGCCAGACGCGCGAAGCCGACGACGATGTTCTGCGCGTAATGCTGGTGAACCTCGAAAAAGTAGCGGTCGTCCACCACTTCATGTATCACGTCGCGTATGTCGTAGGGCTGATTCGAGGCTTCCGGCACAATCGAATTGAGCCTGGTTTCGGTTCTGTCAGCAGGGTCTGTTGCAGCGGCCACGGGCGGGTCATCCATGTTGTTCGAGGGGATGAAGGACAACAGCTCCCTGACCAGCCTGAGGGCGTGCTCGTCCGACTCGGCCGCGAAGTGTGCGACGCCGGAGATGCGGTTATGAGTCATAGCCCCGCCCAGCTCCTCCTTCGTCACGTCCTCGTGCGTGACGGTCTTGATCACGTCCGGCCCTGTGATGAACATGTACGAAGTGTCTTTGACCATCACATTGAAGTCCGTGATGGCAGGGCTGTAGACGGCTCCGCCCGCACACGGGCCCATGATGCAACTGATCTGCGGCACGACGCCGCTCGCTAAGGTGTTGCGCAGGAAGATATCCGCGTAGCCGCCGAGGCTGACCACGCCCTCCTGTATACGCGCGCCGCCCGAATCGTTGAGGCCGATGACGGGCGCGCCGACCTTCATCGCGAGGTCCATCACCTTACAGATCTTTTCGGCATGCGTCTCTGAGAGCGAGCCGCCGAAGACCGTAAAGTCCTGCGCGAAGACGAAGACGCGCCGGCCGTCGACCAGCCCGTGACCCGTCACGACGCCGTCGCCCGGATAGACCTGCTTGTCCAACTCGAAGTCGCGCGAGCGATGCACGACGAACTTGTCGAACTCCTCGAACGTCCCCTCGTCGAGCAGAAATTCGAGCCGCTCGCGCGCAGTCATCTTCCCGCTCGTGCGCTGCTTTTCGAGCCGCGCGGCCCCGCCGCCCAGCTCCGCCCGGCGCGAACGCTCGCGCAAACTTTCCAGCTTATCCTGAGCCGCCTGCTGTGGTTTTTGTGTCGCCATAAAGTCAGGAACAGTCTTCCGTGTGATGTTTATTTGAGCCCAGAGAGACTAACATAAGGCGTGCGAGAACTCACGCTTCAGGCCGCCATCCGCCGCCGCAGGCTGCGCAGAGCCCACTCCGTGAAGACGAAGGCCATCAGGAGCAGGTAAGCGAGCTCGGACAGGTGGCGCAGCCGGAACCTCCCGGTCAGGCACGCGCGCGCGAGGTCGATCCCGCTCGTCAGCGGCAGCGCCCACGCCAGATAACGCAAAGCTCTGGGCAGGACTTCCAGAGGGAACCACGCGCCGCAGAGAAAGATGGAGGAGAAGAAGAGCGCCATGTAGAGGTTGAAGGAATCTATGTCGCGCACGTGCGCTGTGATGCCGAGCGAGAGCCCAGCGATGAGCAGGCTACAGAGCAGCAGCGGGAGCGGAGCGAGCGCCGCGTAGGGCGAAGTCGCAGCGCCGAAGATGACCAGGATCAGCAGGATGATGACGGCATCGAGCGCGGCCTTACTCACGGCCCACAAAATCTCCGCAAAGGCTAAGGATTCCGCGCCGACGGGCGTCGCCAGAATCGCGTCATAGGTCGATTGGTAGACCATACGGAAATATGCCGAGTAGGTCGTCTCGAAGAGCGCGCGCATGATGACCGTAAAGGCCAGAACCCCAGCGCCGACGAAGGAGAGATAAGAGATGTTCTCGACGCGTGCGGCGATGAGCGAGCCGATGCCCCAGCCGAAGGCGAAGACCGTGAAGATCGGCTCCAGCAAAGGGGCTGCGAGCTGCAATTTCCAGGTTCGCATGTAGACGCGAAAGTTGCGCAGCCAGACGGCAGAGGCGTCGCGCACGTCCACGCGCAGCAGCGCCAGCCGCGCCTGCTCCTGCTGCAAATGTGGTGCTGCGATCTCTACGGCGTCGGACATCATTTGCTTAACGGTCAAAAGGGAACTGCCGGGTCAAGATCAAACCGATCAGCTCCGCGAGCGCAACGCGCGCAGAGCGCTTGACCTCCAACGGGTAATTATAGAGGCGCGCGTGTTCTTCAAACTCATCCTCATCCAGAATCCGGTAAGAGAGGTCCGGCGCGACCAGAACGTCCATGTCCAGGTCTACGAACTCCAGCACGCGCCCGTCAAAGGTCGGCGGCGCGTTGACGTTGCAGTAATAGTTGCGCAGCGTGCCGTCCGGCTCAGAGAAGCGAAAGATGTTGTACCAGCGGTCGAGCCAGTAATACTCCAGGCTCAGAGTCCCGCGCGCGATGTGCCCCAGGAGCGGATGGTTGACTTCTTCGTCAAAGGTCGCGTCGAGGACGAGCAGGGAAGCCTCCACACGGCTCAGACGCGCACGCCAGCGGCGATGCTCGCGGCCGTCGAACTTGCAGGCACGAACGATGATCGAAGCCTCTTCAGGATTAGCCGGCAGCATGTTTTCAGTCATCGCCATGAGCCTCATCCAACGCTTCTTCAGAGGTGACGAGTTGCAGAAACACGTCCTCCAGGTTCGACGGCCGGAGCAGGAGGCGATAGCCCTCGTAATATTTCATCAAAGGGGCGAGCAGCGACGGGTCTGCCGCGAAATAGAGATGCGCGCCGCCGCGCGAGACGGACGTGACCCCGTCCAGCCCCTCCTGCTGCAAATCTTTGCCCTCGCAATCGCGTACCTCCAGGGCGTAGCGCGAGACGCTCGATTCGACCAGCTCGCGCGGCGACCCCTGGGCCAGTATGCGCCCCTGATCCATCACGATCAAACGCTCACACAGCTTCTCAGCTTCTTCCATGTAATGTGTTGATAAAAGGATTGTTACTCCACCATCGCGGCGCAACTCTTCGAGCCTCTGCCAGATCTCCTGCCGGACTTGCGGGTCGAGGCCGGTCGTCGGCTCGTCCAGCACCAGAATCCCGGGTTGATGCAGCAGTGCGCGCGCGATCATGAGCCTGCGCTTCATGCCGCCCGACAGCTCGTCAACGCGTGCGCGCGCGCGATGCTCAAGACCTGTAAAGCGCAACAGCTCAAGACTGCGTGTGGCGGCCAAAGGTTTGGGGAGGCGAAAGTAGCGCGCGTAGACGTGCAGGTTCTCAAGGACGTTGAGATCCGGGTCCAGATTGTTCTCCTGCGGCACCACGCCGATCAGGGAGCGCACGCGGCGCTGTGAGCGCGTCACGTCATGCCCCTCGACCGACAACAGGCCGCTCGTGAGCGGCGTGCGGCAGGCGATCATGCGCATGGTCGTGGATTTGCCCGCGCCGTTGGGGCCGAGCAGCCCGAAGGTCTCGCCGCGAGTGACGTTGAAATCTATGCCATCGACCGCGCGCTGCTCGCCGTAGACTTTGGTGAGGCCCTGTGCGACGACGACGTTCTCAGACATGCTCTTCAGGCAATACTTCAGGAGTCGGCACGGCGACCATGCTTCAAGTAGCAGCTCAGGTTTCCGGGCGTAAGCTTCTGAAAACTATCGCCCGCTCTTCTTCCAGTCGGCGAGAAAAGCATCCAGTCCTTTGTCCGTCAAAGGATGCTTGATGAGCTGCTCTATGACTTTGAAGGGGATGGTGGCGACATCTACTCCCATGCGCGCGGCCTCCACGACGTGGACGGGGTGGCGTATGGACGCGGCCAGCACCTCAGTCTCCCAGTCGTAGTTGTTGTAGATCTCCACGATCTCTGCCAGAAGCTCCAGGCCGTTCTGCCCAATATCATCGAGCCGCCCGATAAAGGGGCTGATGAAGGCCGCTCCGGCCTTAGCCGCGAGGATGGCCTGCGTCGCGGAGAAGCAGAGCGTGACGTTGACGCGCGTGCCCTCATCCGTCAGCACGCGTGTGGCCTTGAGGCCGTCGCGCGTGAGCGGGCATTTGACGACGACATTGGGAGCAATGCGCGCGTACTCGCGCCCCTCGCGGAGCATCCCATCCGTATCGAGGCTCGTCACTTCGGCGGAGACAGGCCCCTGCACGATCTCGCAGATGGCCGCGATGTGCTGCTTGAAATCAACATCTCCCTCTTTCGCGATGAGGGATGGGTTGGTCGTCACGCCGTCTATCAGGCCGAGCT
>JAFBAJ010000745.1 GCA_019247865.1 Acidobacteriota bacterium | reverse complement strand
GCCTGGATGGCCGTCGCGAGCTGACCGTCTCTGCGGGCAGCGTCAACCTGCCCGTCGGCACGCTGCTCAACGTGGTGGTCAACGGCGCGAGCGCCGGACAGATGGGTATCGATCAGTTCTCCAACGGCTACTTTCACATAGAGACCTACTACGGCAGCGGCAACGTGCCGAACATCACGAGCGGCTCGACCGTGGCGCTGGTCAACGGCAGCACGACGGTGCTGGCCGGGACGTTCTCGTCCACGCCGGTCGGCTCGCCTTCGCCGGGCGGTTCGCCCAGTGCGAGCCCGAGCCCGAGCGGTTCACCTTCAGCTTCGCCCTCGCCTTCGGGTTCGCCCAGCGCGTCGCCGTCTCCATCGGCTTCGCCTTCGGCCTCTCCGTCGCCGAGCGCATCTCCTTCGGCTTCGCCGTCGCCCTCCGCATCACCGAGCGCGTCTCCGTCGCCGTCGGCTTCTCCGAGCGCATCGCCTTCGCCTTCGGCTTCGCCCAGCGCGAGCCCGAGCCCGTCGGCTTCGCCTTCGGCATCACCTTCTCCGAGCGCATCGCCGACCGCGTCGCCGTCTCCGACTGCTTCGCCTTCGCCTTCGCCGGGCAACAGCGGACGCCGTCGTGCTGACTTTGACATGGACGGTCGCTCCGACCGCTCGATCTTCAGACCCAACACGGGCAGCTGGTACATCCAGCTCAGCTCGAACGGCGCGACGCGCGGTGCGGCCTTCGGCAGCAGCGGCGACAAGATCACGCCGGGAGACTTTGACGGTGACGGGATGACCGACACGGCCGTCTTCCGCCCGTTCAACGGAACCTGGTACATCATGCAGAGTTCCAACAACGCCTTCATCGCACAGGCCTTCGGCACGAGCACGGACATCCCCGTGCAGGCCGACTATGACGGTGACGGCAAGACCGATATGGCTGTCTTCCGCCCGTCGGCAGGCACCTTCTACATCATGCTCAGCACGACCGGCGGCCTCAGAGTCCAGCAGTGGGGACTCAGCACGGATCGTCCTGTGACTGGAGATTTCGACGGCGACACGAAAGCCGATGTCGCGGTCTTCCGACCGTCCAACGGCAACTGGTACATCCTCTCCAGCCTGACAGGCAATCTGATCGGGCAGGCGTGGGGAGCCAGCGGCGACACGGTCGTGCCCGGTGATTACGACGGGGACAACCGGACTGACATCGCTGTCTTCCGTCCGGCGACAGGATACTGGTACATCCTGCTCAGCTCGACTGGAGCGCTCAAGGCGGATCAGTTCGGAGCCAACGGCGACCAGCCGCAGCCGGCGGACTTCGACGGCGACGGCAAGACCGACCTGGCTGTCTTCCGCCCATCAGACGGCAACTGGTACGCGCTCTCCAGCTCGACCGGAGCCTTTAGCGCAGTGCAATTCGGCGCGACCGGCGACGTGGGCGTACCTGCCGGTTACATTCCCTAACGGGAAACGAACATCGGGGGCTTGCGGTCTCCGATGTCCGGCGGGCGACCGGCCCGCGCTGGTCCTGCTCCGAATAATTTGCTGGGGGGAGTAGGAGCAGGAACAGCTTGGAATCCGGTCGCCCGTCAGACGGCCAGCAAAGGAAGCTCGCAACTGGCCTCGGAGGCTGTAACAAAGCGGGGGCTGTGAACGATCATTCACAGCCCCTGCTTTTTTGCTTTTCCCCGGCCGGAATAGGGTTTGACAACTCTCCTGACTCCAACATATAGTGTCGCTCTCTTGAGGTGTGCTCTAGCGGCTGTGTTTTCGGCCGCCCCGGGGCGCTGCCGGAAACCGAAACGACTGCACGCATGTTCAAACTTCAACGCTTAGACATCACCGGCTTCAAATCCTTCGCAGACCACACGGAGCTGGTCTTCACCGGCGACGGCATCACGGCGGTCGTCGGCCCCAACGGCTGCGGCAAATCGAACGTCGCAGACGCCATCGCCTGGGTCTTGGGCGAGCAGCGCATCAAGCACCTGCGCGGCGCGGAGATGAAGGACGTGATCTTTCAGGGCTCGCGCAATCGCCCGCCGAGCGGGATGGCCGAAGTCGTCCTCCACATGGTGCGCGACGAGACGGTCGAGCACGAGCCGGACATCGAAGACATCGATTCGACGCTCGAAGAGATAGACGAGCGCAGCGTGGCGTTTGAAGAGGCGCCGGCGGAGACGTTGGAAGAGGCCGCCGCCGCGCCGCTCCTGATCGAAGGGACGGCGACGGTTGAAGGCGCTGCTGTTATTAATGTCGAGGGCAATGAAGCAGGTGAGGCCGCCGCCGCTTCCCTGCCCGCAGTAGTAGTGCCGGCGGAGAATGGCGAAGTTGTTAAAAGCTCTAAGCCGCAGGCGAAGCGTCACTGGCGGCCGAGCCGCATGGCCTTTGAGTTCGCTCCGGGCGAATCCGTCTCGGTCACGCGCAGGCTCTATCGTTCGGGCGAGAGCGAGTATCTCCTGAACGGCCGCGCCTGCCGCCTGCGCGACATTCAGGATCTCTTCTCCGGGACGGGACTCGCGGGCGCGCATTACGCCATCATCGAGCAGGGGCGCATCGGCCAGATCCTCTCGGCCAAGCCGATGGATCGCCGCACGCTCATCGAAGAGGCCGCGGGCATCACCAAGTTTCGCGTCCGCCAGCGCGCCGCCGAAGCAAGGCTTGAAAGCGCGCGCTCGAACCTCAACCGCATCTCCGACATCATTTCCGAGATCGACCGCCTGGTCAACAGCCTCCGCCGTCAGGCCGCGAAGGCGCGTCGTTATCGCGTGCTCAGAGAAGAGCTGCGCGAGCTTCTGCGCCGCGTCTACGTCGCGGAGGAGCGCAGCCTGGCTACTCTGTTAGAAGAGACGCGCGCCGCACTCGACGAAGCCGCGCGCGAAGAGCGCAGCATCAGCGAGTCACTCGCCGCGCGCGAAGAGGACGCACAGCGCGCGACGCAGGAAGCACGCACGCTCGAAGACTCGCTCTCCGCCGCACGCGCCAACGCGGCCGAAGCAGCCCTTCAGCGCGACCGTCGCACGCGCGAGCTGGCCTACCAGCAGGAACAGGTCATCGCGCTCGAAAAACGGCGCGGCGATCTTGAGCGGGAGACAGAGACCTTGCGCGCACGTCTCGCACAGGTCGCGTCCGAATGCGAGCGCCTGCGCGAACGCGACAGCCTGCAAAAACTTGAGAGCGAAGAGAGCGCGCAGCTCTTACAGTCCGCCGAAGCGGCCTACACGCAGCGGCTCGTCGAAGCCGCCGAAGCCGAGGCCGAGATCGAACGCGCGCGCGCAGAGCTCCTGACCCACACGGCCGTCACAGAGCGCCTGATGGAGATCAGCCGCCAGCTCGAATCCGCGCTCGAAAGACTGCTGCTTCAGGCCGACGGCCTTGAGCGCGAGGGCGTGCGCGCCGCAGCCATTCACGCCGAGCGCGCGGCCGACGCCGAGAAGCTGAACGCCGAGATCGAACGCGCGCGCGAACATCTCTCCGGCCTCGTGGCCGAACGCGAGGCCGCCGTCGAAAAGGTCGTGCAGGGACACGAAGCCGTCTCGGACACTGAAGCCCTGCACGCGCGCGTGCGCGATGACTATTCGCGCAACCGTCATCGCCTGGACACACTGAAAGAGCTGGACGAGCGGCGCGCCTACTATTCGCCGGCCGTGCAGCGTCTCTTCTCGACGGGCGAGACGACCGAAGATTTTCATTTCATGGGCACGCTCGCAGACATGCTCAACGTCGCGCCGCGCTGGGAACGCATTGTCGAAGGAGTCTTCGGCGCGTCGCTGCAATCGGTCATCGTGCCGACGCCGGACGACGCGGTGCGTGCCGCCGCGTGGCTCCGCGCGCATGACGCAGGCCGCGCCAGCTTCCTCGTCGTCGGCTTGCACGGCGCGAGCGAAGAGGTCACGGAAGCGGAGCAGGTCGCTGCTTCGCAGGCCGAGAGAAACGTCGGCGAGTCTTTACCGGTTGAAAATCTTGAGAGCTATCGTGTCGGCGACCTGCTCGGCGCGCCGCCGGAGATCATGGAAGTCCTGCGGCGCACGGCTCCGCAGAGAATGAACGCGCGGCTCGCCGCAGACCTCGAAGGCGCGCTTGCGCTGTCGCTCTCGACGGGCGAGATGTGCGCGACCGTGGCGGGCGATTGGGTCGCGGGCGGGCAGCTCGTCAACGCCGGAGACGAACGCGCGCCGGAAGAGGGCGCGGGGCTGCTCGCTTTCAAACGCGAGATGCGCGAGCTGGAGACGCGCGCGCACGAGCTCGAAGCTGAACTCTCGGCCGCCGAAGCGGGTCTGACGCAGGCGCGCACGCAGTTGACCGCGCTCGAAGACGCGGTCGTGCTCCTCAACGAAGTCATCGGGCGCGAGGAGCGCGACGCTTTGGCGCGCGAGATGAACGCGCACACGCTCGCGCAGGAGATCGAGCGCGCGGAAAGACACATGCGCGTCGTGGCGGACGATGCCGCGCGCGTCGCCGCCGAACGGTCAGAGGTCGAAGAGCGCCGGGCCAACTCTTTGGCGGAAGCCGCGACGGCTGAGGCCGCGCGCCTCGCGGCGGCTGAGACGGTCGCGCAGGCTGCCACGCAGTTGGCCGCCGCGCGCCGCGAAGCTGAAGCCGAAAACGAATTGCTGGGCGAGCAGCGCGCAGCCGCAGCCGCAGCCGCCGAACGTCGCCGCTCATCCGCCGCCGAACTCAGGCGGATGGAGTCCGAGCAGGCCGAGCTTGAGTCGCGCCTGGAACGCCTCAGCGCAGAGATGTCCGAAGCGTCCGCGCGGCTCGAAGAGCTGCGTCGCTCGATCACAGAGATCGAAGAGGGCGCGGGCAGCGTCGAAGAGGAGCGCACGCGCGAAGAGCAGTTCATCGCCGCGAGCGCCGCGCAACTCGCCAGCGCACGCGAGAAGGCGGACGCGCTCGCAGCCGAACTGGCGGAGCTGAATCGCCGCGCCGCCGCCGCACGCGACGCACGCGCAGAGCTTGAAGTGCAGCGCGCGGAGGCTTCGGCCAAGCTCGGTTACGTCCGCGAAGCCTGCGCCTCGGAACTCAATCAATCGCTCGAAGAGCTGGCGCGCGAGGCTGCTGCGGACGAAGAGTTCGACCTCGAAGCAGGGCGTGCGCGCGTCGAAGAGTTGCGTGCGCGCATCGAAGGCTTCGGCGCGGTCAACATGATGGCGCTCGAAGAGCTGGCCGAGAACGAAGAGCGCCTGCAATTCCTGACCGGCCAGCGGCAGGACATCATGGACGGCATCGCTTCGACCGACGAGGCGCTGCGCGAGATCAAACGCCGTTCGAGAGAGCGTTTCCGTCAGGCCTTCGAGCAGATCAATCGCAACTTCGGCGAGCTCTTCATACAGCTCTTCGGCGGCGGTCGCGGCGAGATGAGCCTCATCGACACCGAAGACGTGCTCGAATCCGGCATCGACATCATCGCGCAGCCGCCGGGCAAGCGCCTGCAAAATGTGCTCCTGCTGTCGGGCGGCGAAAAGGCTATGGCCGCGCTCGCGCTCGTGCTCGGCATCTTTCATTATCGCCCGTCGCCCTTCTGCCTGCTCGACGAAGTGGACGCGCCGCTCGACGAAGCCAACGTCGGCCGCTTCACCGAAAAGATTCGCGAGATGGCAACAGAGACGCAGTTCATCGTCATCACACACAACAAGCGCACGATGGAGATGGCACGCGCGCTCTACGGCGTGACGATGGAAGAGGCTGGCGTCTCGAAACTCGTCTCTGTTAAATTCGAGTGAGTAAGCTCAAAGCAATCCTGCGCTTCCTGATTGCCGCGCTC
>JAFBAJ010000634.1 GCA_019247865.1 Acidobacteriota bacterium | reverse complement strand
GGCCTGAGCCTGGCCGAGCGGCGTGCTCTTATCGGCGAGCTCGACCTTCGCCAGATCGGCCGCGTCAGCCCACGCTTTCGAACCGCCGGCGGTGAACCCGAGGCCCGGGACCATGGCGGCGCCGCCGAGCAGCATGAACCGCGTTAGAAAGGTACGCCTCGAAGTATCGCCTCGGAGCCATGCGTCGACTTCGTCGGAGAGTCCGGCATTGAAATCACGCCGTTCGCGTTCGTTCATCATTTGACTTCCTCCCGTCTTGCATCGCCGGCCCCGTTCTCGGACGCCGGTCGTGCTATTCCTCGTTAGTCATCAGGACCGCTCACCTGATCGAAAAACGAGAAGCGTCGGACCGAACGCTCCTCGACGAAGCCTTCGATCCCTTTGGCGAATCTTTGATAATGCGGCGTGCGCAGATGAAGGTCGAACGCGCGCTCGTCATCGTAGATCTCGTAGAGCACGAAACGTCTCGGCTCGTCAGAGTCGACGAGAACGTCAAAGCGCCGGCAACCTTCTTCGTCCTTGAGCGACGCCTCGGCGTTGGCCGCGATGAGTTCGCCGAAATGCGCGGCAAACGTCTCCTTGATCAAGAGCTCAACGAGGACCGCGAGCTGCCGCATGGTCGGCCTCCCCTGCGATCTTGATGAGTTCGACGACGGATCTCAGATGCTCATCCATCGCCGCCGCCGCTCGGTCGGGGTCCCTCGCCGCAACGGCTTCGAATATCTGACGGTGAGATTCGAACGCCGTCTCTTCCGCTCGCGGTGCGCGAAGGGAGATTGTTCGCTGGCTTGTCAGCCATTCGACTAAAGCATCGTGAACGGCGACAAAGATCGGATTCTGGGTGATCAGCGCCAAAACATAATGGAAAGCGACGTCAGTGCGCTCAAAACGCGTCCTGTCACCGCGGGCCGCTGAATTGGCCGCCAGCGCGTGTCTCAACCGGTCTACATCATCGCTGCTCGCGCGCAGCGCCGCGAGGCGGGCGACACCCACCTCGAAGAGAGCGCGCGCTTCTTGAAAATGCTCGAGCCCGCCGGAGCCTGCCAGGAAGTGGCGGGCGGCTCCGGAGAGCTCGGTGATCAGCTTTTCGGGCGTGGGCCGGGTGACCAGCGGTCGCTCGCCTGTGCGCACTTGGACGAGCCCCATCCGACCGAGGCTGTAAAGAGCCTCGCGGATGGACGCCCGCCCAACCCCGAACATCTTCATCAGCTCGCGCTCGGGCGGAAGCAAAGTCCCTTGGGGGAAAGTGCCGTCGGCGATCAGCCCCTCGAGGCGTCCGGCCGCCTCATCGGAAACCTTACGGCGTCGAATGGGCCGCATCGCGAACTCATGATGAGGGGAAAAGCGAAATTCCGGCGCTTGCATTCCGCCCCTCTCAGTAATCGCCGCCCGCCGCCTATCCGGTGGTTAAGGTATCCGACCATCCACGGATGTCAATCGACTGACTTGCCTCGCTAGCCCTCAGGCAGCTGGCGAGCCGGCGTGGGCGCTTGGAGCAAGAAAAAGATGGCGCGCGGCGTGTGCTCTTGACGAGCATGGCCATGGCATGGACGGGGGTTGTTTGATTGAGGCTATGTTTACCACCCCGACGGCGTTAAGTCCGCTTCGTCGGCCTATCAGCCGGTCGCCTGCCTCGCGGGCGCGACAGATGCTTCCACCGGGATGATGGTTCCTTCTCTCCCACTGCCACGTTTTTTCAAATGAGCTTCGAATTCGTATTGCGAAGCAATGTTCATTCAAAATATATGCGCTTTATCTAATTTAACTGGGCTGGGATTTAATGAGCTTGATACGAAAATTACGTTCTATACTTTCAAGTACTACAAAAATTGTACTACCGATGACTCACCGTATACCTACTGCGGCAGGCGTAGTTAATCGCAGATGACTCGAGTCGCTACATTCCTACCGCTGGATTTCAGCCAGCGTCAAAACGCAACTCCTAGTCTCACGCCATTCTCGGAGGCGTGTGATGTCGAAGCGTTTCGTCTGTCTTTTGTCCGGAATTGTTTTGGCGGCGGCCGGCATTTCCTCGGGAGCGGCAGCGCCTTCTGCGACATCCATGCGCGAAGACGGCTACGCTCTAGCGCCGTTCTCCTTCACGAAATTCTGCCTCGACTATCCCGCCGAGTGCCCATCGGCCGGCAGCGCTTCGAGAATCACGCTCACCGCCGCGCGCATGGCGGAGCTCAACGAGGTCAATCGCGCGGTGAACGCATCGATCATTCCGACACCGGACACGTCAAAGCTCCGCTATTGGCATCTCAATGTCACAGCAGGCGACTGCAACAACTACGCCATTCAAAAGCGCCATGATCTCCTTGCTCGGGGCTGGCCAGCTGGCGCCCTCGCCCTGACTGTCGTCAAGACCTCCTGGGGCGAAGGCCATCTCATCGTGACGGTTCGCACGGATCAGGGAGACCTAGCGCTCGACAATCTGCGTTCTGCAATCGTCTCGTGGCGGCAGACGGGCTACCACTACATCATGCGCCAAGCCGCGGACAACCCGCAGTTCTGGGTTGAGCTCCATGGCGGCCAGGCCGGCGAGGCATTCGCCGCGCCTC
>JAFBAJ010000510.1 GCA_019247865.1 Acidobacteriota bacterium | reverse complement strand
TGAAGTGGAGCTTCGTCCCGAAGGACTCGCCGAAGCCGAAGTACGTCGTCTGCAACGCCGACGAGTCGGAGCCCGGCACGTTCAAAGACCGCTACCTAATGGAGCGCGACCCGCACATGCTCATCGAGGGGATGCTCATCGCGGCTTATGCGCTCGGCTCGAAGGCGACCTACATCTACACGCGCGGCGAGTATCGTTATCTGATCGAGATCGTGGATCGCGCGATCGCCGAAGCACGCGCGGCGGGGCTCGTCGGCGAGAAGATCATGGGCACGGACTTTTCGTGCGAGGTCTACACGCACACGGGCGCGGGCGCGTACATCTGCGGCGAAGAGACTGCGCTCCTGAACTCGCTCGAAGGACTGCGCGGACACCCGCGCATGAAGCCGCCCTTCCCTGCCGTCGCTGGGCTCTATCAATCTCCGACGGTCGTCAACAACGTCGAGACGCTGACCGCCGTGCCCGACATCATCAAGATGGGCGGCGAGGCTTATCAGAAGCTCGGCACGGAGAAGAGCGGCGGCACGAAGGTCTGGTCCGTCTCCGGTCACGTCAATCGTCCGGGCGTGTACGAGCTGCCGATGGGCTACAAGGACATGGAAAAGTTCATCATGGAGGACTGCCAGGGCATCGCCAACGGGCGGCAATTGAAGGCCGTCATTCCCGGCGGCTCAAGCGTCTACATCATGCCCGCCGGAGACATCCTGGGCAAAGGCGTGTTGATGGATTACGAGGGATTGGTCGCGGCCGGTTCGATGGTCGGCTCCGGCGGCTTTATCGTGATGGACGACACGGTCGATGTGTTCGAGTCGACCAAGAACCTGATCGAATTTTACAAGCACGAGTCCTGCGGCTGGTGCACGCCCTGCCGCGAGGGAACGGACTGGCTCGTCAAAATCTTTAAGCGCATCGCGCGCGGCGAGGGCCGCCCGGAAGACGCGCAACTGATACTCGACCTCTGCGACAACATTGAGGGCAAATCCTTCTGCCCGCTTGGCGATGCCGCCGCGTGGCCGATCCAGTCCGCGATCAAGAAGTTCCCGGAAGATTTTAAGAAACATCTCGTTGAGATGAGCATGGCGCAGGTTTAACTGATTGAAAAGCCGCAGAGCGGCCAACGTTTGAAAAGCCGCAGAGCGGCCAATGTTTGAAAAGCCGCAGAGCGGCGAAATGTTTATAGCCTGTCAGCGGCAATCCTGGATGAAGCTCCGGTAGGAGCGACATATATTCCGCTCCTACGGAGCTAAACAGTGAGCTAATGGCAGATAGCTATAAACATCTCGCTCCTGACGGAGCTAAAAGCACAGGGCTATAAGCATCTCGCTCCTGACGGAGCTATAAAAAGTAATGTCAACGGAACTAATCAAAGTCACCATCAATGGTCGGGACTTTCAGGTCGCGAAGGGCGCGCGCCTGATCGACGTATGCCGCGAAGAGGGCTTCAACATTCCCTCTTTCTGCTACTACTCGGACCTCGCGTTGCAGGCTTCGTGCCGGATGTGTCTCGTGCGGATCGAGAAGATGCCGAAGCTGCAAACCTCCTGCACGATCACCTGCACGGACGGGATGATCGTCACCACCGAGAGCGAAGAGATCGAGAAGGCGCAGCGCGCGATGGTCGAATTCCTGCTCGCCAATCACCCGCTCGACTGTCCCGTCTGCGACCGCGGCGGCGAGTGCGAGTTGCAGGAGATGGCCTTTGACTGGGGCGGGCTCGAAGAGCGTTTTCAGGAGAAGAAGAACGCGTTCCCCGAAAAATATCTTTCGCCCATCGTCGCCAACGACCAGCAGCGCTGCATTCTCTGCAAGCGTTGCACGCGCGTCTGCGACGAGTGGATGGGCGAGGACGCAATCGAGGCCGGCAATCGCGGCGCAAACACAGTCATCGGGACTTACGGCGGCTGGTTGAATTGCTCGCAGTGCGGCAACTGTATCGAAGTCTGTCCGACCGGGACGCTGCTCGACGCGACCTACAGGCATCAGGCTCGGCCGTGGGAGCTGGCGCAGACGGTTTCGACCTGCACTTACTGCTCGGACGGCTGCGAGATGTCGCTCGGCTCGCGCTCCGGGACGCTGATGCGCATCGTCGCGCGCGACCGCTACGTCAACGGACACAACGGCGAGTTCCTCTGCATCAAGGGGCGCTTCGGTCACCAGTTCGTCAATCATGAAGAGCGCGTGCGAACGCCGCTCATTCGTTACAAGAAGGGCGGCAAGCTGATTCCCGCGACGTGGGACGAAGCGATTCGCTTTACCGCCGAGAAGTTGTTGCAGGTCGACGAAGCTCACGGGCCGGAATCCATCGCCGTCGTCGGGAGCCCGCGCCTGACGAACGAATCCAACTACGCGCTCCTGAAATTCGCGCGCGAAGTGGTCGGCACGGACAAGTACACCGCGACCGAAGCCTTCTCGCTGATGCCCTTCTTCCGCAATCTGGGCGGGCCGCTGGCGACGCATCGCGACATACGTCACGCCAAAACCATCCTGCTCATCGGCGGCGAGCCGGAAGAGCTGCAACCATTGACGGGCAGGCAGATTCGCCAGGCCGTGCGCAACGGCGGCGCGAAGCTCGTCATCATCAACTCCGTCCCGATTCGTTTGAAGCAGCAGGCGGCGCAGTTCATACACATTCGTCCGGGCGCGTTGGACGCGGCGGTGCTCGCGCTCGCGGGTGGAAATGATGATGCTCTCGCAGCGCGCAAGCTTGGCATTGAAGCGAAAGAGCTGGAGGCGCTGCATCAGGCGTTGAAAGAGGCGCAGGGCGATGTGGTTGTGATGTTCGGCGGAGAGCTGAGCGCGGCGGCGCAGGCGGTCGTGGCTCAATTGCCGCACACGCTCGCGGCCGAAGGACGGCGCGTGCTCCTGCATCCGCTCCCGCTTTACAACAACAGCTTAGGCGTGCACGACCTCGGCTTGATGGACGGAGCCTTGAGCGCCCGTGCGATGCTCGGAGCAGCGGGGCAAAGTGTCCGCGCGATGTATGTCGCGGGCAGCTTTCTGCCGGAACATTTAACAGGTCAGGAAGACGCGCTCGCCAAGCTCGATTTTCTGGTCGTGCAGGAGATGTTCGAGACTGCGACGACCGCTCACGCGGATGTAGTGCTGCCCGCGGCCTCGTTCGCGGAGGTTGACGGGACTTTCACGAACAACGACGGGCTCGTGCAGCGCGTGCGGCAGAGCATCCCGCCGGTTCATCAATCGAAGCCGGATTGGGTCATCACCTCTTCGCTCGCGCAGGCGCTCGGCGTGGACTTCAATTTCCAGATGTCCGCCACCGCCGTCTTCAAAGAGCTGGCCGAGAGCGTG
>JAFBAJ010000475.1 GCA_019247865.1 Acidobacteriota bacterium | reverse complement strand
GTCGCGCGACTTCTCCATCTCCGCGACCGAGAGGTCGCTGTTCTTCATGCCGAGCGGCTTGAAGATGCGGTCCCGCACGAGGCTCTCCCATTTCTTGCCCTGCGCGTGCGCGGCGACTTCGCCCGCGACCGTGAACATCACGTTCTGATACTGGAACTTCTCACGCAGCTTGGCGGTCGGATGCGCGAGCCCGGCGACGCGTATCACCTCTTCGCGCGAGAGCGTGCCGATGGCGAACGCGAGGTCTGTCCGGTTGAGGCCGGAGCTGTGCGAGAGCAGGTCGCGGATCGTGATCTTGGCGTCGGCCTCCGGGTCGTAAAGCTTGAAGTAGGGCAGATATTTTTTCGGCGAATCGTCGAGCGAGAGCTTGCCCTCGTCCGCGCTCATCAGGACCGTCAGCGCCGTGAAGGCTTTGGTCGAAGAGCCGATGGCGAAGAGCGTGTCGGGCGTCACCGCGACCTGCTTCTCCAGGTCTTTAAAGCCGAGCCCCTTGAGATAAATTATCTTGTCGTCCTTGACGATGACGAGCGACATGCCGGGGACGCCGTACTGTTTGCGCTTGGCTTCTAAGGTCTGCTCGATGGCCGCGAGCTTCGCCTCCAGCTCGGAAGAGGCCGCGGCCTTGCTCGCCTCCTGCGCCGCCACGAACGAGAAGGGCGCGACGGAGGTCGTCAAAATCAGTAGCAGAACCAGGATCAGATTTAAGAATTTTTTCGAGGGCATAAGACTATTTTCTCCTAAGATTCTATAAACGCGCGGACAGAGCCTTTTATTACGGGCCAGCGCAGGGAAAGGTTTAAATCTCACGCCAAGGCGCAAAGACGCAAAGGAAAGCATCTCTGCTCTTCTTTGCGTCTTTGCGCCTTTGCGTGAGCCGTTTTTATCTTACTCGACCGTCCACGTGTCGCCGCTGTTCATCAGCTTCTCCAGATTGCCCGCGCCCTGTTTGAGGATGGCGGCCTCGATCTGGCCGGCCATGAGGTCTTCGTAGGTGCTGCGCTCGACGGCGCGGAAGATACCGACGGGCTGCGGGAACTCTGTGCCCTCGCGGAACTCCATCCGCGCCAGCATGAAGGCGACCGAAGGATCCGTCAGGTAGATGTCGTGCACGAGCAGGTCATCTTCCGTGATGCCGTTCTCGCCGAGCTTGACCACCTCCGGGTGCGCGCCGTTCATGCGAATGCCGCGATCTCTCTCTTTGCCGAAGACCATCGGCTTGCCGTGTTCGAGATAGAGCACGCGGTCCGAGCGCACTGTGCGGTCTGCGAAATGATCGAACGCGCCGTCGTTGAAGATGTTGCAGTTCTGATAGACCTCGACAAAAGAGACGCCCTTGTGGCGCGCGGCGGCTTCGACCATCGAGCCGAGGTGCTTGACGTCGATGTCAATCGAGCGCGCGACAAAGGTCGCCTCGCTCGCAATCGCCACCGAGACCGGATTGAGCGGGTAATCGATGACGCCCATCGGCGTCGACTTGGTCTGCTTGCCGAACTCGGAGGTCGGGCTGTACTGCCCCTTCGTTAATCCGTAGATGCGATTGTTGAAGAGGATGTAGTTGAGGTCCAGGTTGCGGCGAATGGCGTGGATGAAATGGTTGCCGCCGATGGACAGAGCATCGCCGTCGCCCGTGATGACCCACACGCTGAGGTCAGGATTGGAAGCCTTGATGCCGGTCGCCACCGCCGGAGCGCGCCCGTGAATCGAGTGAAAGCCGTAGGTGTTCATGTAGTACGGAAAACGCGACGAGCAGCCGATGCCCGAGACGAAGACGATCTTCTCGCGCGGGATGCCAAGCTCCGGCATCACCTTCTGCACGTTGTTGAGGATCGCGTAATCGCCGCAGCCAGGACACCAGCGCACTTCCTGGCCGGAGATGAAATCGGCTTTGGTCAGCTTCGCGGGCGGCGGCGCGACCTCGCCCGCAGTGACCGAACCCGGCTCGCTCTCCGGCGAGGGGCCGCTCCCCGAAACGTTGCCGCCGATGCTCCGCACAGCTTCATCCGTCACCTGCCCGTTGCCGTTCCCGTTAGTCCCATTCTCGTTGCTCATTATTGCTCCTTCACCTCTTGCGGCCTGCCGCAATCATAAAGCTCGAATGTCACTTCGTTTGAGTAGGTATGATCGATGTACGTCCGCAACGTGTAAGTGCCCGCCGCGTTAAAGAAGTCCGGGGGAAGCTCGAATGCATACGTGCTCCGGTAGGATTCGCCGGAGGGCAAAATAAAGTTTCCTCCGTCCTGCTGCTCTCTCGTCATCACAGCGCCGCTGCGCTCTCCGCCATTCGGAGCTGAAAATGCGTAAGAGAAATCCTTCCAAATGTGAGTTCTGTTGAGCGAAATATCTTTCGTCCCATTATTCGTC
>JAFBAJ010000313.1 GCA_019247865.1 Acidobacteriota bacterium | reverse complement strand
CTCAATTTCACGGGAGGCGCAGAGGCCGTCACAGCGACTTACGGCAATGAACGCCTAGTCATCATCGAAAACACAACGCCGCAGCTCGCGACGGAGAACGACGCCCGCATCAACGCGAAGATCAATGAATTGAAGTCGAGCGGGCAGCCTGTGCCTTCGGCCTATCGCCGCGTCGGGAACTATTCGGTCTTCGTCTTCGACGCGCCGGACGAGGCGACCGCCGCGCAGTTGATAGACAAGATCTCCTACGAGCAGGTCGTGCAGTGGCTCGGCAACAATCCGCACTGGATGGAGCGCGCGGAGCGCGAGTACAGGCAGACGACCGCGGGCGTCATTCTCTCCGTCATCAAAGGAACCGGACTGTCGCTGCTGATCTGTCTCGGCATCGGCGGCATCTTCGGCAGCATCGTCTTCAGGCGTCGCCGCGCGCAGGCCGCGATGACCGAAGCCTATTCCGACGCGGGCGGCATGCTGCGTCTCAATCTGGACGAGATGACGCCGCAGGCAGACCCTTCGCGGCTCCTGGGCAAAGGCGAGCGCTGAAAGAGCTTTTTCCGTCGCGTTATGAAGACCGTCGCGCTCATCATCTGCGCCGCAGCTCTCGTCGGAGGCGGTCTGTTGTCAGTCATCTTCAATGATGAGAAAGAGTCCACAGCCGTCTCCTCAAAACTCTTGAACCTGCCCGTCGAAAGCACGAAGATCGTCGTCTCAAAAAGCGCGCGCAGGCTGAGGCTCTATTCGGGCGACAAGCTCCTGCGGACGTATCGCGTGGGCCTGGGCTTCAGCCCCGTCAAAGATAAGGTCACAGAAGGCGACGGCGCGACGCCCGAAGGCGAGTTCTACATCTTCACCAAAAACCCGGAGAGCGCCTACTATCTCTCGCTCGGCGTCAGCTATCCGAACACGGAGGACGCAGAGCGCGGCCTGCGCGCGCAGCTTATCTCCGAAGAGGAATATCAACAGATCGCAGAGGCCAACCGCAACCGTACGATGCCGCCGCAGAGCACTGCCCTCGGCGGGCTCATCTACATTCACGGTCACGGTTCGAGCAAAGATTGGACGTGGGGCTGCGTGGCGCTGGACGATGGAGAGATGCTGGAGCTGTTCGAGGCCGTGCAGGTCGGGACGAAGGTCGTCATCGAACCTTAATTTCGGAGCACAAAAAAAATTTGAGCGGCGATGTCTTCCCCCAAAGACGTCGCCGCTCAAATTTTTTATTCCCTACCCCTTGTTCGTTGGAAAGTTTGCGGGTTGCTGGTCTTCCTGTCGGGCTCCCCCAAGCCCTTTCAGGACGCCGACCAGCAACCCAGCAACTTATGCCCGAGACTGCTTTGCTTCACTTGCGACCCCGTTCCCCCGAGAGGGCCACCGTTCTGCTTTTCAAATGAGAGGAAGACCTCCCCCAAAGCCTACCACTCACTGCTGTCTCTAAGCCTGACCCGATTTACCCTTATGTACCCTATTCGTATTTTCTCGTTTCCTATCTGTGCAATGGCCGTGCCAATAAGCACTTCGGCCGGAGAAGGCCACGAAGTTCGCGCATTTGCTCAGTAAAAATGGTTTTAGAGCTCTTTCTGCGCGATCACGTACAAATCCAAGCCGGAGCCGAAGTCGTATAGCTTTCGTACAATCGGAGTGTACTGTTGAACGAAAATCGCTCGCTTGCTTCCGGCCTCTGCTAAAATCCGGGCTATGCCGAAACAGACAGTAACCCGAAACGGGGCGCGCGCCCCGCGCAACCGAACCATAGCCCTCACAGCTCGTGAGGAGGCCGCCTTGAGAAAGCGGCTCGTGCGTCTCTCCGCGCAGGTTCCGCTCAAAGCCGTGCGAGACAGAACCATCTGCCAGGATGCGCCGGCGGCGCTCCAATATTTGCCGGACAATTCGTTCGACCTGCTCTTCGCAGACCCGCCCTATAACCTGTCGAAGGCTTTTAACGGGCGGCGCTTTCAGAGCCTCACGCTCGAAGGCTACGAAGAGTGGCTCGACCGTTGGCTGGGGCAGACCGTGAGGCTGCTCAAGCCGGACGCTTCCGTCTACATCTGCGGCGACTGGCGCTCCTCGGCGGCGATCCACAGGGCCGGGAGCAAATATTTTCAGGCGCGCAACCGCATCACCTGGGAGCGCGAGAAGGGGCGCGGGGCGCGTGCCAACTGGAAGAACTGTTCGGAGGACATCTGGTTCTTCACGGTCTCGGACACGTACACTTTCAACACGGAGGCGGTGATGCTCAAGCGCCGCGTGCTGGCTCCGTACACGGAGAACGGCCAGCCGAAAAAATGGCAGGCCGAGGAGGCGGGCCGATTTCGCCTGACGCATCCGTCGAACCTCTGGACGGATGTCACGGTTCCCTTCTGGTCTATGCCGGAGAACACGTCGCATCCGACGCAGAAGCCGGAAAAGCTGCTCGCCAAGATCATCCTCGCCAGCACGAGCGCCGGAGATGTCATCCTCGACCCGTTCGCGGGCTCCGGCACGACCGCCGTCGTCGCACGCAAGCTCCAACGGCATCACGTCTCTATCGAGAGAGACAAGCACTACTGCTGCCTCGCGGAAAAGCGTCTGGAGCAGGCCGCGCGCGAGCCCGCGATCCAGGGCTACGCGGGCGGCGTCTTCTGGGAAAGAAACACGTTCAGGCAGATGAAAAAATAAAGCTCACGCAAAGGCGCAAAGACGCAAAGAAAGACTTTTATGCTTTCCTTTGCGTCTTTGCGCCTTTGCGTGAGCTTATGTTTGAGCTTCTTCAGGGCAGAGCTTCGACCAGGGCGTCCATCTCTTCCCTGATGTTGTAGAGGTGCGGCGCGATGCGCAGGCGGTCGCCGCGCGGCGCGACGTTGATGTGCTGTCGCTTGAGATGCGCGTAGAGCGCCATCGGAGTCTGCCCGCCCCGGTGTTGAATGCAGACGATCTGCGACTTCTCCTCTTTGCGCCGCGAGCTGATGATGTCGTAATCGCGCCCGTTGAGGCGCTCGCAGAGATAGTCCGTCAGCTCTTCGAGATGCAAAGCGATGCGCTCCGTGCCCGTCTCGGCCAGCAGGCGCAACGAAGCTTCGAGCCCGTAAAAGAGTGCGGTCGCGCCCGTCCCCGTCTCCCAGGCGAGCGCGCCCGGCTTCCAGTCCTGCTCAAAGTTCGCGTAGTCTTCGGGCGCGGGCACGCTGACCCAGCCGACGAGCGTCGGCTCGATGCGCTCGCGCGCGCGGTCCGAGAGATACAGGAGGCCGATGCCTTCGGGCGTGAGCAGCCACTTGTGGCACGCGCCGGCCGCGACATCGATCAGCTCCGCTTCGACATCCGTCGGCAGCACGCCCATTGCCTGAATCACGTCCACGACGAGCAGCGCATCCACCCTGCGCGCCGCGCGCCCGAGCCTTTCGAGGTCTGCGCGAAAGCCGGAGCCGTACTGCACCTGACTGATGGCGACGACGCGCGTCCGCTCGTCTATCAGGGAGATCAATTCATCCAGGTCTATGCGTCCGCCGCGCTCCTCGCACATGCGCACCTCTACGCCGTGCGCGTGGCGCAGGCGCAGCCAGGGATAGATGTTCGACGGGAACTCACGGCGAAAGGTAACGACGTTCTCGCCCGGCTTCCACCTGAGGCCGTTCGCGACCGTGGACAAGCCGTCCGAAGTGTTGCGCATGAAGGCTATCTGTTCCGTGCGCGCATGAAGCATCTCGGCTGCGAGGCGGCGTGCATTCTCTTTGACCGCGACCCAGCCGCGATAATTGAGCGAGCCGTTGGCGACCACGTCCCGCAGTTGCGACGTGACGGCTTCGACGGTCGGCAGGGGCGGCGGCGACACGGCCGCGTGATTCAGATAGACGGTATCTTTTGTGATCGGAAAGAGCGCACGCAGTTCGTCATTCATAAACGTAGCATAAGGCAATTTGGGATGCGGCGCATAGCTGATAGAATTTCTTTCACTTATGGCATCACTCGAAGAACTGCTGGCGTTGCCGCTCGGCAAATTGAAGGAGCATTTCGCGGACGGGTTGGCGCGTGTGCCCAAAGGACTGTTGCAGGCTTTGGACGGAGACTCGCGGCGCGGCGCGCAGAGTCTGGCGAAGCAGCTTCGCGCGCGTCTGCGCAGGAGCCGTGCCGAAGCTTTGCGCCTGCGCAAGCTCCTGCAATTCGAGACGGAGCTGTGGGAGCAGGGCTTCGAGCGCATCGCCGGAGTTGATGAAGCCGGGATGGCTCCTCTGGCCGGGCCGGTCGTGGCGGGCGCGGTGATCCTGCCCAAAAATTACAGGCTGCGCGGCCTCAACGATTCAAAGAAGATTCTGGACGCGGCGCGGCGCGAGGAGATGGCCGCGCAGATCAAACACGATGCGGTGTGCTGGGCGGTCGGGCGCGCGTCGGTCGAAGAGATCGACGAGATAAATATTTATCACGCGGGACTGCTGGCGATGCGGCGCGCGGTCGAAGGATTAGCGAGCCAGCCCGATTTCGTCCTCGTGGACGCGCGCAGGATTCCGCAGTGCCCCGCGCCGCAACGCGGCATCATCCGCGGCGACCTCCTCTCGGCGAGCATCGCCGCCGCCTCGATCATCGCCAAGACGACGCGCGACGCGCACATGGCCGAGATGGACGAGCTTTATCCGGGTTACAACTTCGCTTCACACAAAGGCTACGGCACGCCCGCACACTATCGCGCACTGCAAGAGCGCGGCGTGCTCCCCATTCATCGCCGCAGCTTCGCTCCCGTCCGGCAGTTGTTAGGAATCGACCCGGTGCAGGCGGAGCTGTTTGAGGAAGAGTAAACGAAGAAGCTCACGCAAAGGCGCAAAGACGCAAAGAAAGATTTGCTTGCTTTCTTTGCGCCTTTGCGCCTTTGCGTGAGACCTGTTTTTATCTAAACAACGCCAGCACCTGGCTGCCGAGCATGACGACGACGGCGAAGGTAATTAGAGCGAAGGTGCCCCAGCCGAGGATGTTGTAGAGGCGAGTGTTCCTGAGTTCTCCCGTCAGGCGCTTGTCGTTGATGAGCAGCAGGATAAAGACCAGGATGATCGGCAACAGGACTCCGTTGAGCACCTGTATGCCGACGAGCAGCTGGATCACGGGCACGCCGGGGACGAGCGCCAGCCCGGCTCCGAAGATGATTAAAAACGTAAAGAGGCCGAAAAAGATCTTCGCGCGGCGAAAGTCCAGGTTGACGCCTTTCGGAATCCCGAACGCTTCGCTGACGGCATACGAAGTCGCGAGCGGCAGCACGGCTCCGGCCAGGAGCGACGCGCCCAGCAGGCCGACGCCGAAGAGCGCTTTGGCCGCGCTCCCGACGACCGGCTCCAGCGCGCGCGCGGCGTCGGCGGCCGTCTCCACCTTATGCTGCCCCAGCACGTAGAGCGTCGCCGCCGTCGCGACGATCATCGAGATCGACATCAGGTTGGAAAAGACTGAGCCCGCGTAGGCGTCTATCCGCTCAGGGCCGTAGTGCCGCCGCGCCGCGCCGCGCTCGACGACAGAGCTTTGCTGAAAGAGCTGCATGTACGGCGTGATGGTCGTGCCCAGCAGTCCGACGAGCAGAAAGATATATTCCGAGTCCGCGTGCAGCTTGGGAATGAAAGCCCCGGAAGCCACTTCGCCCCAGTGCGGCCGGGCCATGATGGCCGCGATCGGATAGGCGAAGAAGACGAGCGTCATCAGGAGAAAGACTCGCTCGACCCAATCATAAGAGCCGAAGATGACCAGATACCAGAGCAGCGCCGCCGCCACAGGCACCGCCAGATACTTGCTGATGCCGAGCAGCTCGACCGCCGCGCCGATGCCGACGAACTCGCTCACCACCAGCCCGCCGTTGGCGATCATGATTACCGTCACGGCGAAGAGCGCCCAGCCGATGCCGAACCGCTCGCGGATCAGATCGAGCAGGCCGCGCCCCGTCGCTGCTCCGAGCCGCGCGCACATCTCCTGCACGATGGCGAGCGAGACGGTGATGATGACCATCACCCAGATCAGGCTGTAACCGTACTTCGCTCCGGCCGAGCTGTAGGTCGCGATGCCGCCCGCATCGTTTCCGGCGGAGGCCGCGATGAGCCCCGGCCCCAGAATCACGAGCCAGCGCAGCAATCCGCGCGGTCTGCGTCTGAGGCCGCGCAGGCGGACGCTGCGCCCGCGTATGTTGAGACGCAGGCCCGTCTGAATCTGGCGCGGATGCGCCGGGAGCGCAGTGGCCTCGACTGCTTCCAGCGGCTCAAGCCCTTCGGGCGCGGGTTGCCGGCTCATGAAAAGATCCTCGGAGCCTGCGAAGTCCAGTTGCGCGGCGCGACCTGCGCGACGGCCGCATCCACCGTCAGGAGGCCGAGCAATTTCCCCTCCCGTCCGGTCACAGGCATCGCGGCCAGATGGCTGTTGAGCAATTTATACGAGGCCGCCCGCGCAGGGTCTAAAGGAGAGAGCGTC
>JAFBAJ010000306.1 GCA_019247865.1 Acidobacteriota bacterium | reverse complement strand
TCAAAGACTTTGAGGACCGGCCCGGTGCTGAAGCCGTTGAAGTTCTCGATCAGATAGTTGTTGTAAAGCAGAATCTCGTGAACCGAGCTGTAACCGTTATTGGCGGTCGTGATGATGGATTTCAGGACCGGGTTGGCCGGATTGCTGAGGTCGACGATGTGAACGCCGCCGCCGTTGCCGCTCCCGAAATAGCCGATGTTGTTCCGCACGAGAGCTTCGAGCATCTGCTGGTTGGCTCCAGGGTTGTACCAGCTCGCCAGCACGGGCGCGTCCGGGTTCGAGATGTCGAAGATATAAACTCCGCGACCACTGTAGGTGCCGAGGACGGCGATGTTGCCGTCGCCATAGAGGTCTGAATACTTGAGAGTGCTGGTGCCTGCGAGCGGGCTGATGCGACTTCTCAGCGTAATGGTTTGCGCCTGCGCGGACAGGCACATAAGCAGCACCGCGAACAGAGCCAGGAAGGCCTTCTGTTTGCGTACTAAAGTGGAGAGACCAGGCAGACGATTTCCGGCCTGAAAAGCAGAGATGCTCATGTGGGATATCCTTTAATATTCAGCTGTAGCAGGTTAATACCAGACGCACCAAAGAGGAGTTTAGAGCGCCGCCCCCTCAGAAAACGGGACATCATAGTCTAAGTCCTTGATTTCTGCAAATTTAAAACCAAAGGGGACTCAACGCGAGGTGCATTATCCAGATGCCTGCGAAGCGTCGCGCATCACCAGGTCGAAGGTGCCGGGCGCGACTTTGCGAAAGCGTCCGTTGCGGTTCAGGGAGACGGCGATGCTGATGGTCGGATTGTGCCCTGTGAAATTGAATCCGCCTTCGAGCAGACGATTGTAGATTTCGTTGACGTGGAGCGGCTCGCCGGCTTCGCGCAGGAGCATCGTCGTCGCCTGCGGGATCGTGCGGTCGGCAAAGCGGTCGTCCTTGATCTCGATATCGGTCCGCAGCGGTGGAATGTGATGACGCGGCGTGGCGACGGATGCGCGCGGCATGGGCATCGCCGGACGCGCGCTGTAGCTCTGCCGTGCTGCATCCTGACGCAGCACTGCCTCCAGCTCGTCATCCGAAGGAGTATGCACGGGCGGCGCGGTGTTCGTCGTGATGACGGAAGAGAGCAGGCGAAAGATGGCGGCCTCTGTCTGCCCGGCCAGCGTATCCATCTCGGCCAGCTCTGCGCGCAGCGTTTCGGCTTCGATCTCCAGCTCTGCGAGTCGCGCCGCCACACGATTGCGCGCCGCACGCGCCTGCCTCAGACTCTGCTCAAGCGTGGAAAGAAGATTCTCGTTTGGCATCAGTTAAAGAGTTGGTCTTTGGTTTTAGGTCTTAGGTCTTTGATGTTTGACTCAACCTGAATGGCGTGCAAAGACCACAGGCCAAAGTCCCAAGACCAAATTGTTTATCTGTCTCGCTCGACGATAAAAGTCGGAATCGCGCGCAGGGCGTCGCAGTACTTTGATTCCGGCAAAGAATTGAGGGCTTCGCGCGCGCGGTCTGCGTATTCGTCTGCGCGTGCGCGTGCACGCGAGAGAGCGCCCGTGCGCTCGACCGCTTGGAGGAGGCGTTCGCGCGGCACCTCTCGATAATGGCCGTCGCGCATCACACGCTGGATATCCTCTCTCATCGCGGGCTCGGATTCAAGCAAAAAGATGAGCGGCAGCGTGAGCTTGCCTTCGAGGAGGTCTGCCCCGGCGGCTTTGCCCAGCACCTCTTCCGTCGCAGTGAAATCGAGCAGGTCATCCACGAGCTGGAAGGCCGTGCCGAGATTGATGCCGTAATCGCGCAGGGCTCTTTGCCACTCCGGCTGTGCGCCGCCAAGCATCGCGCCGATCTCGCAGCACGCGCTGAAGAGATACGCCGTCTTGCGTTGCAGAATGTCGAAGTACTGCTCCACAGACACATCCGTCCGGCCGAGCATCGTTAGCTGCAACAGCTCGCCTTCGGTCATCTGCCGCGTGACCGCCGTCAGAATGTCGAGGACGGGCAGGGAACGCTCCTGCAAACTGGTCTCGAAGGCGGACATGTAGAGCCAGTCGCCCATCAGGACGGCCGTCTGGTTGCCGAAACGCGAGTTGATGGAGGGACGATTGCGCCGCGTCTCTGCGTTGTCGATGATGTCGTCGTGGACGAGCGTCGCCGTGTGCAGGAATTCCATCACGGCGGCCATACGGATCGAGTTCTCGCGCGCGGCATCTCCGCCGACCGCGTAAGTCGAGAGCAGGTTGAGCGCCGGGCGCACGCGTTTGCCGCCCGATGCGCGCAGGTAATCTCCGATATAAGCGATGACCTGTATGTTGGAGCGCGCCTGCCGCTCGAACTCCGACTCGACCAGCGCGAGCTCCGGCGCGATCAGGCTGAAAATCCGTCGCGCAGAGATCTGCGGGTCTTCGATCGCGGCTGTGAAACCGGAAGTGTGCATAATTTTTCGAGACTGACCATTCTACTTAGTTCGTTCGATAGTTCGTGTACTGCATATTGATGCCGAAATCTCTGGCCTTGAGCTTGGCGATGATGTCCTGGAGCGTGTCGCGGTCTTTGCCCGTCACGCGGACGATGTCGCCCTGAATCGAGGCCTGCACTTTGGCTTTCGAGTCCTTGATAAACTTGACGATCTCTTTGGCTTTGTCCTGCGGGATGCCCTGCTGGATGGTGACGTGCTGGCGGACTGTGCCGCCCGCCGCCGGCTCGACCTTGCCGTAATCGAATGCCTTGAGCGGCACGTTCCGGCGAACGAGCTTCTGTTGCAGAATGTCGTTCATGTTGCGCAGGCGCGTCTCGTCCTCAGCCGTCAACAGCAGCGCCTCCTTCTCCAGCGCGACGGTCGCACTGCTGCCTTTAAAATCGAAACGCTGCCGGACTTCCTTGACCGTCTGGTTGATCGCGTTGTTGATCTCCGCGTGGTCTACCTCGGAGACGATATCGAATGAGTTCTGCTGTGCCATAGAAATCTAATCAAATTTAGTTTGATTCCTCATAAGTAATAAGTCCGATTCCTCCACATTTTGAACAATCATAACCCGCTTCATGGCATCCTGGACAACTTCTGTATCGCCTTTCTTCAGTCGATGATGGATTAATGCTCGAAGAGTCTGTAGTTATCAACGAACTGTTAAGTTCAAGAGGTCGAGAATTTAAGTATTGCTCGCGCTGTGAAGGTGTTAATAGGTGACTTTCACGACTTGCTTTTTTTTCCTCTTCATATGCACGTACATAGCTTTCCCAGATACGTTTATAGTTGTTGAGTTTATTCTCATCAAACATGACAGGTTTAATTTCACCAGTCATTAAGCCTTCAATTACAATGCCTTTCTTTCGTAACAGTGACTTATCTTCTGGAGATAAATCGCAATCAGCAAACTCAAAACGAATAACAGGGAACTCTTTTTTTATATCAATATCTTCTGGCACTCCAATAATATTCAACATAACCTCACCTCCAAACTCTTATTAAATGAAAATGTATATTAAATTCCATAACGGTTAAAGCTTGCTTCCGGGTGTTAAATCTATATCTCTTATAACGGATAAATCAGTTTGAGTCGAATAATCCGGTTAGCTCCGTCAGGAGCGACATGTTTATAGAAGTTGTGCCAGGCGCAAATCTTAGCTCCGTCAGGAGCGAAATGTTTACAGCCTATGAATACATATCGCTCCTGACGGAGCTAAGATTTTGCTACGTTGGTTGGCTATAAACATTCCGTTCCTAAGGAACTAAAAATCAGGTTACTCCATCGAAGCAGAATCTGTTAAATCAGCCTACGAATCTTAAACCAAGCTAAAAATGCGCACAAAATTTTCCGTTGTGATGCGGCCGATCTCTTCCGTTTCCACGGAGTGCAGGTCTGCCAGGCAGCGCGCGACCTCGACGACGCGTGCGGGCTCGTTGCGCTTGCCGCGAAAGGGCACGGGCGTCAGGTACGGGCAGTCGGTTTCGACCAGCAGCCGTTCGAGCGGGACGACGCGCGCAGCCTCGCGCAGGTTCCCGGCCTTCTTGAACGTCACGTTCCCGGCGAAAGAGACGTAAAAGCCAAGCTCCAGAACCGCTCTCGCCATCTCAGGCGTCCCGCCGAAGCAGTGCATGATGCCTGCGCGCGGCGCGTCTTTCCATTCGGCGCTCAAAATCTCGACTGTCTCATCATCCGCCTCGCGCGAGTGTATGATGACCGGCACGCGCTCCTCACGCGCCATCCGTAGCTGTCTGATGAAGACCTCGCGCTGCACGTCGCGCGGCGAATGGTCGTAATAGTAATCAAGCCCGATCTCGCCGAGCGCGATGACGCGCGAGCGGTGACGGATGAGCCGTTGAATAAGCTCGGCAGTATTCTCGTCAAAGAGCTTCGCGTCGTGCGGATGCAAGCCGACCGCAGCGTAGATGCCCTCGTACTTTTCCGCGACCTCAACCGTGCGCTCAAATGAGCCGTCGTGCGGCTTGCCTGCGACGA
>JAFBAJ010000287.1 GCA_019247865.1 Acidobacteriota bacterium | reverse complement strand
GCAACTCACGTTCGGCGAGGCGCACGCTCTCGTCCGTCGCGCGCACCTGCGCCGCGGCCGTCCGCAAGCCCACCAGAGCGAGCCGTATGTCCTGCTCGACCTGCCCGCGCACGTTGCCCAGCTCAAGCGTTGCCTGCCGCTCGCGTGAAGCCGCGACGGCCTCGCGCCCGCGCGTCAGCCCGCCGTTAAAGATCGGGACGTTGAGCTGGATGGCTGCGCGCCTTGTCGGGAGCGCAGTATCGTTCGGCGTGATGCCGCTCACGCCGTAGTCGCCCACGAATTCGACCGACGGCAAATTCTCCGCTCGCGCAGCTTCGCGCTCCAGTTTGTTGACCTTGATCTGCTCCTCGGCGATGCGTACTTCGGGCCGCGCGCCTTCGGCCTGCTGAATCAAAGTCTCCGGCGCGGGCGCTGCTTCATCCGTAAAGCGCAAAGCGTCGGTCAGCGTCAGCGGCGAGCCGAGCGGCAGGCCGACCACGCGTTGCAGGTTCAGCACGGCCTCTTCGGAAGCGGCCTGCGCCTGCGTCAGACGAACCTGCTCCGCCGCGAGCCGCACCTGCGCGCGCGTGACATCCACGCCCGTCGCAACTCCCGCGTCACGTTGATCCGTCGCGAGCTTGACCAGAGTCTCGGCCAGCTCGACGTTGGCCTGCGCGGCTGAGACGGCTCTTCCGGCGCGCAGGGCTTCGAGATAGATGAGAGCCGTGCCGCTCGCGACCTGTTCGCGCGCCAGCTGCTCTTCGTATTCGGCGACGCGCACGCCCGCGCGTCCCGCCTGATAGTTCCTGATCGCGCTCAGATTAAAGATCGTCTGGACGAGTCGCGCGCGCGCGTCGAAGTTATTGAACGGGCCGATAAAAGTGTTGGTGATGCCCGGGAACGTGCCTGGTTGAAAGCCGAGCGCGGCGAGGTTCTGCGTGATGCTCGCCTGATAAGCAGCGCCGGAGATGTTCGGGAGCAGTGGCGAGCGCGCCTGCTGGCGCACGCCTTCGGCCTCGCGCCGTCGCTCTTGCGCCAGCAGCGTCGCCAGGTTGTTCCTGAGAGCGATGCGGATCGCTTCATCCAGACTCAAAGCAGCAGGCCCCTGCGTCACGACCGCCGCGCCCGGAATCGTCTGCCCGCGCGTCATCACTCCTTCACTTCTGCTCGGCTGCACGGGCGCGCCCCTCTCCTGCGCGGCGACCGCGCCGGACATCAACAAGATCGAAGCCACGAACAGTTTCAGACGAATCACTCTCACAAACATTCCTCTTTCCGACAACCCTCTTGATAATCTCGCGTGCTCACTTTTTAGCCTTCGCCGCAGTCTTCTTGCTCACCGTTTTGACAGTCGGCTGGACGGCGTGCTGCGCCTGCCCGTAACGCGAGCCGATGAGACGCACGTAGGCTTGCGTCTCCGCATAGGGCGGGATGCGATTGCCGTACTTCATCACCGCGCCTTCGCCCGCGTTGTAACCCGCGAGGACAAGGTCAATGCGCCCGCCGAAGAGATTGAGCAGGTCTTTGAGATAGCGCGTGCCGCCCATGATGTTCTGCGCCGGGTCGTAAGGATTCGTCACGCCGTAACGCTCGGCCGTGCCCGGCATGAGCTGCATCAGACCCATCGCTCCCTTGTAGCTCGTCGCGCCCGTGCCGAAACGCGATTCCTGATGCATCACGCAATAGACCAGATAAGGATCAACGCCGTACTTGCTGCCGTAGTAGTTGATCAGGTTATCAATGCTCTTGTTGCCGGTCGTCCAGACATGCGGAACCTGCACTGCGTCGGGCGTCACGGCTTCGACGGCCGCGGGCGACTTCGCAGCGGCTAAGGTCTGCGCCGCCTGCTCGATCTGCTTGCGCACGTCTTCGAGCTTGGCCTGCGCCTCGGTCACGGAGCTGTCGCTGGCCTCCATGTCGCGGCGCGAGATAAGGCCGTCGGTGTAGAGAGCTTTGAGCTTCGCGTTCTGCTCCGTAGCTTTCCTGACACCGTTCTCGTAAGAATCGGCCAGCGTCTTGAGGCTCGCCGAATAGTCCTCCGTCGCCTTGATGAACTCCTGCCGGAACTGCTCACGCTCGGAGACGGCGGCCTGCTGCGGCGCGGGGCTCTGAGCTTTCTTTGTCTGCGCATGACCCGCGGCGGCGAGCAGGATGACGGCGCAGGCCGCGGACAGAATTCTGGTCATCATATTTTTTATCATCTGAATAAATGCCGGTCTGTAAATTTAGGAATCGAGTGCGTGACTGCCTTCGATCACTTCATGCGTAAAGAGGCAGCAGCCGACGAGATGCACGCCGCGCGTCAGGCGCAGGCGGCGCAGGGCGGCCCCGCTCTCGCTGTCGAGAAAGGTCAGGCCCTCCAGATCGAGCGTGATGTCCTGAATGGACTGGCCCGAAAGCTCTTCGCAGTAATGCTCGATCATCAAAGCATCATCGGTGTTCAGAGAGCCTTCGAGATGCAGCGTCGCGCTCCCCTTCCTGATATCCATTTCCTGCGTGATGCGTATCGTCATGGGCTTCATATAGTGCAACCGTGAGGCCACACAGAGGGGTGAAAGCTTGGCTGTAAACTCTTGAGGGCGTGCCGTTTATGGAATAGGGACAGAGAGGCTGTCGGGGCGGCGCGAGATGTCGACGCGATATTTCGCGGTCGGCGCGATATTTCGCGTCAAGAAAAGAATTTCACGCAAAGGCGCAAAGACGCAAAGGAAAACGATTGAATCTTTTCTTTGCGTCTTTGCGCCTTTGCGTGAAACCTGTTTTTACCGTAGCCCGAGTTTCTTCATGCGGCTGCGCAGGGTGGAGGCGGGGAGGTCGAGGATTTCGGCTGCGCCGCCTTTGCCGGCGATCAGGCCGCCGGTCTGTTCGAGCACTTCGAGAATGTAACGGCGCTCCATCTCTTCGAGGGTGACGAGAGCAGGCCGGGCCGTTTCGGCGACGGTCTGTGCGCCTGTCTCGTCCTCGCCGAGCGGCAGCTTGATGGTCAGGACTTCGCCTTCGGCGAGCAGCACTGCGCGCTCGATGACGTGCTCCAGCTCGCGCACGTTGCCGGGCCAGCGATAGTGCATCAGGCGTTCGAGCGATTGCTGCTCGATGGACGTGATCTTTTTCTTGAAGCGCGCGCGGTATTTCTGCGCGAAGTAGTTGGTCAGCAGGCGTATGTCGTCCTGCCGCTCGCGCAAAGGCGGCAGCGTGATGGGAAAGACATTGAGGCGATAGAAGAGGTCCGAGCGAAACCTGCCTTCGGCGACCAGCTTGTCGAGCGGTTGATTGGTCGCAGCGATGACGCGCACGTCCACCTTGAGGGTCTGCGTGCCGCCGACGCGCTCGAACTCGCCCTCCTGGAGCACGCGCAGGAACTTGGCCTGCACGTCCAAAGGAATCTCTCCGACTTCGTCCAGAAAGATGGTCGCGCCGTTGGCGACCTCGAAGCGGCCGAGCCTGCGCTGCACAGCGCCCGTGAAGGCTCCCTTCTCGTGACCGAAGAGCTCGCTTTCGACGAGCCCG
>JAFBAJ010000274.1 GCA_019247865.1 Acidobacteriota bacterium | reverse complement strand
TTTGTACTTTCGATAATGATTGCCGTGATCGGAAAAGACTGTGACCTCGACGCGCCCGCCGCGGATGATCTCCTTCAAGCTCTCGTCGAGCAACGAGAGGAACGAGCGCACCATTCGCTCGCCACCGAGATGCGCGAGCGAATCGGTCGAGCCGATGTAGGCGAAAAAGACTGGCTCGCGCGAAGAGTTGAATTTCTGTTTGAGCCGGACGAGGTCTGTCAAAGCTTCGACGTAGGTGCTGACGGGCGGCAGCGCGTAGCCGAGCCCGCTCTTGATAGCCGACGGGTGATAATCGAAGAGCTCGCGGAACGTGCCCTTGATGAACTTCCCGTTATTGAAGCGGTCGAGCAGGCCGCCGCGCAGGCGATTGCCCTCAGCATCATAAAAGCTGTCCTCATAGCCGGCCGCGTCGCTCGCGCCCGCCGGTTCGAGAATCTCCGACATCGAAACATTGGTCAGAGTCGGAAACGGCGCGATCATCCTCGACGGCTGGCGAAAGTCCCCGAACTTTCCCTCCGCGCGCAGCTTCTCCAGCGTCGAAAAACCGACGCCGTCCACGCAGATGATGAGATGTCTCGTCGCAGGCTCGACCTCACGCGCCGGCACCTCCGCACGCACGGATGGCGCATTGGAATTATTCCCGAGCAACCCCAACACCAGCAGCAACACATTCAAAGAACTGGCTGACCTCAAAAGCATTCTCACCTCACAAACAAAATTTAAGCCTCACGGCTCAAGATGTGAGCAATGCCTGTACCAGGGAAGAAGTCCCAGGTCCCAGGTCTCAAGTCAGGAACGTGCCTTTGACTTGGGACTTGAGACCTGGGACTTGAGACTTTTTTCCGTCACCTGTCGGATTTATCCTGCGCGTCGTGGGTGATGTTGATGTAGCGGCGTGCGAGGCCGAGTTCGCGCAGTTTGTGTTGGAGGGATTGGCGGTGCATGCCGAGGAGATGTGCGGCGCGCGTGACGTTGCCGCCCGATTCTTCCAGGCAACGCGCGATGTAGCGACGCTCGAACTCGCGCCGGTCTTCGCGAAAGTCAGAGGTGAAGGGCACGTGCAGCGTGGGCTCAGAAGATGATTCGATAAGCTCTTCGCTGACGGCTTCGCTCCGTTCAGGTGAGCCCTCGAAAATCTCTTCGGGCAGGTCGCACGCGCTCAGCTCAGCGCCTTCCGCCATGATGGCTGCGCGCTCGATCGTGTTCCTCAGCTCGCGCACATTGCCCGGCCAGGCGTATTCCATCAGGCGACGCAGGGCGCTCTGCGCGAGCGTGCGTGCGGGCAGGCCGTAACGCTCGGCCGTGAGCCTGGAGAATGATTCGGCGAGGAGCGGGATGTCTTCGCGCCGCTCGCGCAGCGGCGGGATTTCGATGGTCACGACGCGGAGGCGATAAAAGAGGTCTGCACGAAAATTCCCGCTCGCGATCTCCTGTTCGAGCGGGCGATGCGTCGCGCTCACGATGCGCACGTCAACCGCGACGGAGTCGTTGCCGCCGAGCCTTTCGATGCGCCGGTCTTCGAGCGCACGCAGGAGCTTGGCCTGCACGTTCGCGCTCATGTCTCCAATCTCGTCCAGAAAAAGAGTCCCGCCGTCGGCCTGCTCGAACTTTCCCTGACGGCGCGCGGAAGCGCCCGTAAAAGCTCCTTTTTCGTGGCCGAAGAGCTCTGATTCGATCAGCTCCGCAGGCAGCGCGGCGCAGTTCACTGCGACGAACGGAGACTGCCTGCGCGCGTGGCTGCGCTCGTGCAGCTCGCGCGCGACCAGCTCTTTGCCCGTCCCGGACTCGCCGCGCACGAGCACGGTCGCGTCCGTCTCAGCGACCTTCTCGATCATCGCGCGGACGCGCCTGATGGCTTCCGATTCGCCGAGCAGTGGGCCGCGCTGCACGCCTTCGAGCTCTATCCGGCGGCGCAGCTCATCGTTCTCGCGCCGCAGCCGTAGAGTTTCGAGCGCGTTCTTGACGACCAGGCGCAGCTCATCCAGCTCGAACGGTTTCGAGAGATAATCGTGCGCGCCAGACTTGACGGCCTCGACCGCCATTCGCTCTGAGCCGTGCGCAGTGATGATGATGACGAGCGGCGCGCTCTCTGCGCCCTGCAACTCTCGCAGGAACTCCAGCCCGCTCGTGCCGGGCAGGTTCACGTCGAGCAGCATCAGATCGGGAGGACGCGGGCTCAACAGAGCACGCGCAACCTCCACGCTTCCGGCCTCCTCTATTTCGTAGCCGAACGAGCCGAGCGCGCGCCGCATCCCGTACCGCGCAGCCACTTCATCATCCACGACCAGCAGCCGCCAGCCGCCCTCATCTGCTTTCACCTGTGCCATTCCATATTCCCTCACGCCGCGAAACTCTTGCGCGTCGCGTGCCACAGATTACAGCATCAGCCTGAGAGAGCGTCAACGCGCTCCGGCGCGTGTGGCGATGAGCACCAGCACGAGCGTCTCGTTCGGACGCCCGGCGTCCAGCGTCCCGACCACCGTCGGCTCGCCCTCGCGCAGCGTCAGCTCAGTCGTGATGCCGACCGGCTCGTAGAGCACGCTGCCGTTGCCTTCATCGCCGCCGCGCGAGACAGTGCCCTGCAACGGAATCCGCAGTCCGAATCTGAAGGGCGCGAGCTGCACCACTTCACGCCCCGCTTCATCGCCTCTGAGGCTGATGGTTCCGGTCGAGAATTCATAGAAGGTCGGGTTGACGGAAGCCTCCAGCGCGGGCGTGACGAGGAGCGTGCGACCGACGCCTTTCACGCTCAGCGACTTGCCGCTTTTGGCGCGGCTCAGGAACGTCGCGCCGAGACGATAGTTCGTGAACGGCAGGAGCGGACGCAGGTCCCTCGCCACAACTTCGAGCTGCGCGGGCAGCTTCGCTGCATCCGCGGCCACGTTCGAGGCCACGAGCAGATGCAAGCGAAACTCCAGGTCGACATCGCTCGCGCGGTCTGTGTTTGAAGCCTGCGCGCGAGCTTGAGACGACAAGCCAAGCCAACAAACGCACGCCAGCACGCCTAACAACATCATTCGATAAACTCGCAGTTCAGCCATTTGAAGATTTTCTCCTTAACTGTTTGAGCAGACACTTACGCACGGACGCTTTCACATGAAAGCCCCCAAAGATGTTTCAGGCGAGCGGGCTATGTTCGGGAAGAGACGGGCACGGCGATCAACGCCGCCCACATCAAAACGCACGGCGAGTGTTTCGGTTCAAATTTAATTTGAGAAGGAAGAAAGCTTCACCGCAGAGACGCAGAGAAGTCGCAGAGGAGACGCAGAGGTTTGAAAGAGGGGCAGTCTCTGCGTCATCTCTGCGCGAACTCTGCGCCTCTGCGGTGAGATGTGTTCTCTATCTGCTACTTGATCGGGACGCGCAGCTCGAAGCGTGTGCCTTCGCCCGCGCGAGACTGTGAGAGACGGGTCGTGCCGCCGACCTCTTCGATGCGCTTGCGCACGATGGCGAGGCCGAGGCCGGTGCCGCGTTGACGCGTGGTGAAGAATGGTTCCCAGATGCGTTCCGTGAATTCGGGAGGGATGCCCGCGCCCGTGTCCGTGACGTTGATGACGAGCGTCTGCTCTTCCCGGCTTGCCTCAACCGTCACGCGGCCGCCCGCGGGCGTGGCTTGCAGGGCGTTGAGCAGGAGGTTCGAGAGCGCATCACGAATGGCGGAAGCGGTCGCGCCGCTCACTTCGCAACGCGCCGCCGCGCGCCACTCCAGTCGGACGCCGCTCGTCGCGGCCTGCGCGCGAAACAGCTCGACGACGGCGCGCAGCAGCTCGTCGACATGTGCCGTGGCGTTGGCCTCCGGCGCGCGGCGCGCGAAGCTCAGGAGCTGCGTGACGCTGCTGTTGAGCCGGTCAGTCTCTCCGACGATGAGGCTCAGGTCGCGCTCGTACTCGTGCAGCTTGCTGTCCTCGCGCAAGACCTGCGCGATGGACTTGATGGCCGAGAGCGGGTTCTTGACCTCGTGCGCGACCGTCGCAGCCATCTGCCCCAGCTCTGCGAGGCGCGCGTCCTGCGCCAGACGCCGTTCCAGCCGGACGTTCTCTTCGATCAGGCGATAGTCTTCGATTGCCAGCGCGACCTGTCCGGCGAGGACTTCAAGCACGGCGCGCACGTCATGCGTCAGCGCATCCGCCGTTGCGTCGACCAGCATCGCGCCCACGACGCGCCCCTCGCGCCTGAGCGTGTAGGCCAACGCGTAGTCACGCTCTTTCAAAGAACGAGAATCTTCGAGCGGCTGCTCGCCGTTCGTTCGCGCCTCTTTGAGAATCTCACGCACCCAACTGTCCTCGACATCTATCTCGAACTGCACGCGGCGCAGGCCCAAATCTCCGGCCGTGCGCTCGGCGACGAAATGCAGCAGCTCCGAGAGCTGTCCGAACTGTCCCGCGTGCGCTCCGAGTCGCGCGACGACCTCGCGGTAGAGCCGCGCCTCTCTCTCAAAGAGCTGGTGAAAACGCTTTTCGAGCCACTTGCGCAGAGGTTGCGCGCCGAGCGCGAGCGTCAGGATCAGCAGCGACTCCACCACGCCCGCACGCAGCGCGTAACGCGCCGTCAGCCACGCGCCGATGGCGCGGATGCCGAAGAGATAAACGACCAGCACCACCGCTGCGAAGGTCGCCACGACCAGACTCTCGCGAATGACCAGCTCCAGATAGCGTTGACGATAGATGCGATGCGCCAGGAGCGCGGTCGGCAGCAGCGAGCCCAGATTGGCGAGCGTCACGAGATACGGCGCGAGCATCGTCCCGCGCCCGACGCCGAAGACATACACGGCCAGGATCAGCGCGGCGATGAGGAGGAACGAGCCCGCCAGCGTCTGCATGAAACGCTTCTCGTTCTGCTCGCGCGAGAGATGCGAGATGACCAGATCCGTGACGGAGATAAAGAGCAGCACATAGGTCGCCCACAGCATGAACGACTCGACGTAGTCGATGGCAGGGCGTGAGAGGAGTTGCAGTTCCGCGAGCTTTATCAGCATCGGCGCGTATTCGCCGGACCAGAGATGCGGCACAGCACGCAGCAGAAAGAGCACCGGAATGTACGAGAGAAAAACGCGCGTCCGCTCGATGAAGTTTAAGGGACGACCGCGCGCATTGGCCCACAGGTAAAGATGTACGTGGAGCAGAAAGGAATAGGCGAAGGTGATGCTGATGACGGAGACGGTGTCAACGAGCCGGAGCGCGCCCGTCCAGCGCGCTCCCTCCAACCCGAGC
>JAFBAJ010000258.1 GCA_019247865.1 Acidobacteriota bacterium | reverse complement strand
CAGCCGAACCGGCCGAGCCGAAATCTGCCCGGGAAGGGCTGCGTCGGGTCGCTGTTCGGAGCCGTCTCCAGCACCGGCACACGGATCGTCATGCCCTTGATCGTGCCGCCGCTGACGGCCGCCTGCCGGTTCGCGATGGCGAGCAGCGTGCCGTTCGCCATCGCCTCGACGAAGCCGTCGCCCAGCACGTTCAGCGAAGTGCGAAAAGTGGTCACCGGCTCTGCCTGCGTGATCGGGCCGCCGCTGACGACGCCCGCCGTGTACAAAGGCGGCACGCGCTCCTGTAGCTTCGCGTCCTTGCGCGGATTGGCCGTGTCGTTGAGGTTCGTCGGGATCGAGCGGTCGTTGATGAGCGAGCCGCCCGGCGCGTCCACGAAGATCGTGTTGGTCGGGCCACAGTCGCTGCTCAGGCAGATGTTATGGCCTGCGCGCAGCTCTGTGATCTGGCTGATGCCGCCCGTGATCGGGTTCTGGTGACACTCGCTGCAACGCTGCGCGTTGTAAACGGGGCCGAGCCCGTCGCCGATCTCGTCAATCTCCTCGAAAGTGGCTCTCGCGTCCTTGAAGTCGTCCGGGGCCAGAAAGCCGTTGGTCTCGCTATCGAAATTGGCCGGAGCATTCTTTCGCGGCACGATGCAACTGGGCGCAGGCATTGGCCCGATCGTCGGAGAGGCGGTCGGGTCTTCAACCGTGCTGAAGGTGAACGTGTCGGTCGAAGTGGGGCTCACCCCCTCATTGTCCACGTCAGATGGCCCGGCGGTGGCGTCGACGTTTGAGACCTTATTGGCCTGGTCTGTCATCGCGATGCCGTCTCCGTTGAGAGTCGTCGGAGGCGTCTCCTGACTGTGTGCTTTGCGGTTTATGAAAAGCGGCAATCCCAGCACGGCCAGGATCACCACCAGAGCAGCTATTTTCAGATGTTTCATCTTTCATCCTCCCTTGAGCGGAATTTCGGCTCGCGCCGAAAACACGCTTCAAGCACCAACATTTCAAACAAGGTGGCCTTAACAACTCTCTGCTGCGACAGAAGTCGAACGGGCCTCTGGCCGTGCGCCGCACTCGCGCTTTTCAATCATGCCCGGCAGGTTGCGCCTCCGCCGGACGCGTCTGGGCAAGTTCCAGACGCAAAGCCTCCAGCGTAGTGTTCTGCGGGTTGATTTTTTCGAGCTTTTCGAGAAACAGTCGGGCCTCAGCCCGCTCGCCCTTGCGCGCCAGAGCGATGACCATGTTTTGCAGTGACGGTTCGTGCTGCGGGTCGAGCGCCAGCGCGCGGCGAAACTCCGTGAGCGCTCGGTCAAAGTCCGGTGGGGCGCGAAACAGGAAAGTCATGCCGAGGTCTGTCCGGATGTTGACATCGGACGGGTGCTGCCTGAGCGCGGCGGTAAACCAGCGCTCAGCCTCTTCGTAGTGGCGTGCGAGGAAATTTACGTTCGCCAGTGCCGTCACGACTTCGTCGCTCTCCGGGCGAAGCTGCTCGGCACGCGAGAGAAAGGCGATGGCCTGCTCGTAGCCTTCGATCTGGTAATAGACTTCGGCGGCCTGTAGCTGCGCCTCGAAATTCTGCGGCTCGTTCTTCGCCCGCCGGATAGTTTCCGCGGAGCTTTTTATCAATCGCTGATCGCCGGACGTTGCCTGCGGCTGCTCTGCCGGAGAAGGCCCCTGCGCGATGGATTGATGACGTGCGTTGGCGAGAGAGATTCCAGTGAGGATGCCGACCAACAGGCGGCAGCAGCCGAGCAGGAGATTCTTTTGAGTAGCGTTGGTCGGACGCAACATAGTTTCAGGCTCCGCAGTTCGTTTGAGCCGCCGCCTGATGTTGCGCTAAGATACAGGTTGACTAGACGATGTATTCTCTCGCAATACCAGGCGAGGAGGATGTGTCATTGTCACCCGCCCCGCTCGCACTTGCCGGTGAGAGCGGGGTTCTGTTCTTTGGTCCAATGCAGGAGCTGATAGGAGCGCCGCCGCCGAGCATCGGTCTGGATCCGTTTTGTTGGGGGATTGTTATGAGGCTGCAACGGTAGCGCAAGGTTCCTTGCAGAACAAGAAAATTCGCATGGCGGTTTCTGCTATTTGATGGCGATTTCTGCTACCGACTTTTTCTATCCGGCCGACCACACGAGCCTCGCAGTCGCCCTGTACTGCGTGGGCGTGAGGCCGTAGATCCGCTTGAACTCCCGCTCAAAATGGCTTCGATCCCGCGCTCCGACACGCATCAACACCTGTTTGACGCTCAGCGAGCTGGACTCCAAAAGCTCTCTGGCGCGCTCCATGCGAAGCCGCCGCAGATACTGAGCCGGAGTCGTCCCGGTTTCGGCCTTGAACAGATGATGGAGCCGCGACAGCGAGAGATTGACCGACGCAGCCAGTTCGCACAACGAAAGCTCGCGGTGCAGCTCCCGCTTCATCTGTGCCGTCACGCTTTGCAGGCGAGGGTCCATAAACCAGAGCGCCAACTTTAAATTGAGTAGAGAAGAGCTTTTTGGGGCTGCTCGCCAGTGAGGCTCGGAATGGGCAAACTGCGATTGACGTTAAGAATTATAGATGAAAGATAGTTTCCCGCAAAGGCGCTGGTGACGCCAAGAAAGAGATTGAAGCTTTTCTTTGCGTCACCAGCGCGAGATTCCTTATCCGTTCTGCTTTTCAAACTCCTGCATGAACGAAACCAGCGCCTCGACGCCTTCGCGCGGGAAGGCGTTGTAGATAGAGGCGCGGATGCCGCCGACCGAGCGGTGGCCTTTGAGGCCGTCGAGTTTGGCCGCCGTCGCCTCGGCCGCAAACTTCTTCTCCAACTCTTCCGACGGGAGGCGGAACGTGATGTTCATCAGCGAGCGCGCGTCCCGGTCTGCGTGGCCGCGATAGAACTCGGTCGCGTCGATCGCGTCATACAAAAGTTTGGCCTTCGCTTCGTTCTCGCGGTGCATGGCTTCGAGTCCGCCCTTCTCCTTGAGCCACTCGCAG
>JAFBAJ010000210.1 GCA_019247865.1 Acidobacteriota bacterium | reverse complement strand
CCGCAGTTGATGGCGACGAAGGGGCGTGCGGCGCGCGGGCTGTTGTGATGAATGGCGCGCGCGATCAGCTCTTTGCCAGTCCCGGACTCGCCCTCGATGAGAATGTTGGTGTTCGTACCTGCGACTTTTTCGACGAGACGAAAGACGGCTTGCAGAGCTTCCGAAGTGCCGATGATCTCGGAAAAACTGTAGCGGCGGTCGAGCTCGCGGCGCAGGGCGCGGTTCTCGCTGAACAACTCTCTCTGGCGAATCGCGTTCTTGACCGCCTGCAGCAGGTCTTCGTTGACGAAGGGCTTGGTGATGTAATCGTAAGCGCCTTTGCGCAGGGCCGCGATGGCTGAATCCACGGAAGAGAAAGCGGTCATCACGATGACCAGCGCTTCGCTGTCAATGCTCTTGATATGATCGAGCAGCGCGAGGCCGTCCATCTCGCCCATACGAATGTCCGTCAGCGTGACGGCCACATCCTCCGCCGCGAAAATCTCCAGCGCGGCCTCCGCGTTCGAGGCGGTCGAGACGCGATACCCGGCCTCTTCCAGCAGGCGCGTCAGAATCGCCCGCATCAGCTCTTCATCTTCTGCGATCAGGATCAGCGGTTTGGTGTTCATAAAAATTTAAGCATCAAAAGGGAGCAAAGGCTCTTTCTTTAGCTCTAGTGAGCAAAGGTTCTTTCTTGAGCTCCAGGGAGCAAAGGCTCTTTCTTTAGCTCTAGTGAGCAAAGGTTCTTTCTTGAGCTCCGTAGGAGCGAGATGTTTATAGCTCAAGCAACTCGCAGGATTGTAGCTCCGTCAGGAGCGGAATGTTATCAACATCGTATATTTCGCTCCTAACGGAGCTGGCGCACTACGGGGCGATATCGGGCTATAAACATTTCGTTCCTACGGAACTATGAAAACTCGTTCCTACGGAACTATGACGGCTCGTTCCTGCAGAACTATTATGATGACTCGTTCCTGCGTAACTATAACGACTCTTTCCTGCGGAACTATGACGGCTCGTTCCTGCGGAACTATAACGACATGGCTTCTCGTTACTACGGAACTATGACGACATGGCTTCTCGTTCCTACGGAGATATGACGACATCGCTGCTCTCGTGCGACTGTGTTCGCATGGATGTCAGATCGTTGCTGGTTTCGGCCACCATTTTAATATGAGCGTTGCGTCGCAGGAGAAAGCGGCGCATGTAATTTTCCAGATAGAGCATATCAACCAGACGTCCGAGCGGGCCCAGGGGCGAAGCGTAATCCACTTCGTCGATCATCAATGTGCCGTCGGCACGCTGCTCAAACAGGTGCGTGTGATGCCAGCGCTTGAAGGCCCCGCGCAGCATCTCATCCACGAACATGCTCGGGCGGTCGTAGGCGATGATCTTTGAAGTCAGACGCTGGCGCACGCCCAGATGCGTCCCCTCCCATGTCACAGTGTCGCCGAGCTTGACCATCCCCGAAGTGACGCCCGCGACCGCGCGCTCGCCCGTCAGACCGCTCGAAGCCATGTGCACATCCAGGTCGCGCGAAAGATCAAAGCACAGCTCGATTGGCGCGGCGATCATCGTTTCGAGACGAATGAATGGCATCAGCCCTGCTCCTCACGGACGGCTGCATGCGTGGGCAGCGTGACGCGGACGGAGGTTCCGCTGCCGTTCGGCTGCCGGACTTCGATGCGCCCGTCATGCGCCGTGATGATGCCGTAGCAGACGGCGAGGCCGAGCCCTGTGCCTTTGCCCGCGGGCTTGGTCGTAAAGAACGGGTCGAAGATGTGCGCTCGATGTTCGGGCGCGATGCCCGTGCCGGTATCCGCGACTTCGACTGCGACCTCTCCGGCCTGCGCGTCGTAGCTCGTACAGACGCGCAGGTCGCCGCCTTCGGGCATCGCGTCGCGCGCGTTCAATAATAGATTGAGAAAGACCTGCTGCAACTGATCTGCGTCGGCGTAGACGCGCGGCGCGGACGCGTCCTGCTCGGTTGTCAGGCGCAGCCGCCTGAAGGCTTTGTCGAAGCTCGCCAGGTGCAGGCTCGCGTCAACCAGGCGATTGATGTCCTGCGCGGCGCGTGCGGGCGGACGCGCGCGCGCAAACTCCATCATGTCGCGCGTGACCTGCGTGATGCGCGCGATCTGCGTCTGGATGAGCCGGAGCATCTCGCTCGTCTCCGGCTCGGACGCGTGGCGCGCCTGCAAAATTTGAATCAGCGAAGAGATGGAAGCCAGCGGGTTGTTGACCTCGTGCGCGACGCCCGCCGCGAGCGTCCCGGCGGCGGCCAGCTTCTCAGTCCGAATGAGCTGCTCGTTCAGGTGGCGCAGGCTCTCTATGTCTGCGGCCATCTTGCGGCTCATCTCATTAAAAGATTCCGCGAGCAGGCCCATCTCGTCGTTGCTGTGCAGCTCGACCTGCGCGCCGTAGGCTCCGCCCGCGACCGCGACCGCAGCCTCTGTCAGCCGCCGCACGGGACGCGAGATGCTGCGCACGATGAGCGCGACGAGCACCAGATTCGGAACTAAGGCCGTGATCACGCTGAAGACCAGATAGCGCCGCCAGCCGTCCGGCGTCCCGCCGAAGCTCCACCACACGATCGGGACTTGAAAGAGCAGAAAGCTCGAAATGGCGACGAACGCGATTGAGAGCGCGACCTTGTACGCGAGCGGGAAGAGACGAAACTGATCGAGCGCCGACTGGAAAGAGAAGAGCTTGAAGCTCGAAATCGCGTACGCGTAGATAAAGACGCCCGGCAGCGCGAAGAGCGAGCTCACCTTGAGCAGCGTGTACACGCCGAAGAGCGGCAGCATGATGTTCGCAAAGGTCTTGAGCACGCCCGTGATGACCAGCGCCCACAGGATCGCGCCGATCTGCTGCCCTTGCAGGCTGCCGCGCGAGCGACGATATTTTCGGTAGAGCAGCGTGAAGCCGTAGAAGAAGAGGCCGTACACGTAGAGCACGAAGACGTAGGCGAGCGGCGTCAGTCGAATCCTGAACTGGCCGGACGCGAACCCTGCTTCCTCCCACATCAAGCCCGCGACGGCGGCCGGAATCAGGATCAGTCCCGGCGCGAAGATGACCGCCGCGCGCCCGTACGGCACGGGCTCGTTCTCCGGAAAGACCCACGCGAAGACGACCAGCGAGAATTGCAGCAGCAGCGAGATGATGAAGCTCGCGCTGACCCACCACGCAGCCGACCCGTCGCGCACGTAAAAGCCCCAGAGCACGATGTCCTTGATCGTCCACAGCGCGAAGCAGGCGACGAAGGCCGCGAACATCTGGTGCGTGCGACTGCGCGGCGCGCCGACGAAAACGTAAAAGCCGAGCAGCACCAGCAGGAGCAGCGAGAATAGGAGGAGAGCCAGAAGCATAAAGCAGGAGCCAGGAGTCAGGAGCTGGAAGTCAGAAGAAAAACGGGTGGCAGCCTTTCATTCTGGCTTCCGGCTTCATATTCCTAAGATGAACGCAGCGATGACCGTCGTGATGCCGCACGCGAGCGGCAGGAAATGGCGCGTCTCAATCATACCACCGCGTTCAAGCAGGCGGTGAAAAAGTGCGAAGATGAGAAAGCCTGCGGCCCCGACGGGAATGGCAAAGGCCGCGCCGAAAAGCGCGCCGATGCCGAAGAAGAGGAAGCCGCCCGCCAGACCCGTCACGCCTCCCCACGCCGCCCCGATGAGCGGCATCGTGTGCAACATCTTCAGCCACGAGCTGCGTTCAGCCTTGAGCGCGGCCCGCGCCAGCCCGGAGCCGACGCACCACCCGACGAGGCAGCAGACGACATTCATCGCCACGAACAGAAAGAAGAGCTCCGACATGTCCGATCCGAGCCGGCTCTGAGGACTATCGCTGTAACCGAGCATGCGTGCGAAGATGGCCGCAGGCGGCAACGCGCCGAGCAGCATGCCAAAGAGCGCGTATGCCTGCCTGGTCGAGACCGGGCGGCGCATCAACAGCATCTGCTCCTCTTCGCTCGCAGAGCGAAAGAGCTTGCGCCGCTCCTCTGCCTGCTGATTCGCGGCGAGCAGCCAGTTCAGCCTTGCGCCAGCGGCGTCCTGTTTGACAATGACGCGAGGGGTGGGCGAGATGTGTGTGCTGTGCATGACTCTTCTCCATTCTCTTGCTCTGCGGCCTGCAGGCGTCTGAGCCGCGCGCATTCCTGATTGAGCAGCTGCGCCGCGCACATCGCCGCCGACGTATCTTCCGACAGCGAGAGCAGGTCCACCGCCTGTCCGTAGAGCCGTAGTATCGTCAGACTCAGACGACGCAACGAAGACGCGTTTGCCGCTTTCGGCTGTAGCTCAAGCTCGGCCGCCTCGCCGATCTCCGCGAGCGCGTGGAGCAACTGCGTGCGTG
>JAFBAJ010000195.1 GCA_019247865.1 Acidobacteriota bacterium | reverse complement strand
GCGCGCAGGGCGTCGAACTGCTTCGCGTAGCCGCCGACGCCGATGTGCGCCTCTTCTCCGTCATGGACGATCCAGGCCAGATAGCCGGGCGCGATGCGCGGGTCCAGGAAACAATGGAAGCGCGGCTCGCCATTCAACGGAACATTCTCAAACACCTCTTCGACGCCGACGATCCACTCCGTGTTCCGTTCGAGCCCCAGATCCCCGGCCACACGCGAGCGCGCCCCGTCGCCTCCGACCAGATAACGCGTCCGCACGGCCCAACGCGTCCCCTCCGTCTCGAAACGAACGAGCGTCTCAGCGCCCACCTGCTCGCTGTCGACGTAGCGCGTGGCCGGAGCCCATTCGACTCCCGCGCTGACGCATTCGTTCAGGTAATGCTGGTAGAGCAAGCCCATGCGCCCGACGCGAAACTCGTCCAGCTTGCTCTCCAGGTGCAGCGCCCGGCGCGCTGGCGAATAGAGCGTCACATGCCTCACCGGCGGCCCTAAAGTCCCTTGCGGGAAATCGAAATCTTCGAGCGTCCGCCGCACGAAAATTCCGGTCGTATGCACCGCCTCTGTCAAAGAAAGCTTGCGATCCGCCAGCAGCACACGCGCGCCCTGCCGTCCCAACAGCCGCGCACACTGCAACCCCGCCAGCCCCGCTCCTATCACGATAACGTCATAGCTCTTCATCTTATTAACAACCTTTCAATCTCACGCAAAGGCGCGCAGAAGAGCTTGAGTCTTTCTTTTCTTTGCGTCTTTGCGTGAAAATTCTTTCTCAAGCTGCTTTTTCATCAGCTCCCGGCGGCTTGACCGCGAACTTGTCCTTCCACTTGATTCTGCCCGTGACCTGCATCACGACGAACAGCGTGATGATCGAGCCGATGGTGATCGCGAGGCCCGTGAAGCCTTTGAGGAAGAAGGCGTAGGAGAACATCACCAGGTAGATGAACTGCGCCACCGCCGCCTCGCCCGACGCAAAGCGCATCCCGACCACCAGCCGCAGGTAGCTCACCACCAGAAAGATCGAGACCCCGGAGCAGACGACGAAGGCCATGTGGATCGAGATGTGGTCAACCAGATAGGCCAGCAGCAGATGGAACGAGAAGAAGGCCGCCGCCAGAAAAAAGTAGTTCATCGGATGCAGCTCGATGCCGCGCAGCGTCGTGATGATGAGCATCAGGAAGAAGAAGAAGAAGAGCGAGACCGGCGCGAAGAGACTGATCCGCCCGGCGAGCGGCCCCGGCTGCAACTTCTCGGGCATCACCATCCCGATCTGATATCCCGAGAGCAGGCTCTTGTACGACCAGGTCAGCTCCCAGCCCTGCCCCGTCTCGCGCTTCTCGGACGGCGACAGAGTGTTGTCCGGGAAATCCACCTCCTTGAAATTGGTCTTCATGTCGAGCTTGAAATCGCGCACCTGCGAGACGTTCTGGCCGAAGTTGTAGCGCCAGCTGTCGAGCCCCTGCGAGCGATAGCCGACCTTCAGCGTGGCCGTCTTGCCCGCTGCGAGACGCGTCATCGCGCTGACGCTGTTCTGCTCGTTCTGCAAAGCCACCTGCGCGCCGTCCACAGTAAAGACCAGATCGTCGTAGATGGCCTGCGAGGTCGGATAATTGAACGTGAACTTGATCTCCTCCTCCTTCTCGCTCGTGTTGCGGAAAGCGTAGATGCCTGTGAAGGCGACCTTGTAGGTGCTGTACCAGAGCAAGCCCTTCTGCCTGTGCTCCAGGTTGAGCGCGACATCAATCCGGCTGCTTTCGAGCGGCAGCGTGGTGGTCACAGGCGGCGGCGGTTGCGGCGGAGCCGTGCCGACGCCCATCGCCTTGCCCTTCTCGACGGCGGTCACAAGGGTTGCCGCGGGCTCTGTGTACGAGGCGACGGGCGGCGATTGCGCGTGCGGCGCGCCCCAGATCGAAGCGACCCGGTCGGAGGCCGAGGCGTCCGACGAGTACGTGCGCTGAAAGATCGTCGCGCCGAGGATCGCCCACGCGACCGTCGCGCCGACGAAGATAAAGGCGATTGCGATAATGCGTTTGACCATAACTCCAACTCTCCTTTAAGAAACATCCGGCAGCTCAAATTGCCCGCGATTTTCGTCTCGCGCCCCACGCGACGGCAATGTGGCCTGCCACAGCAGCCGTGCGTGCAGGCGCACGAACCCTGACTGTGACGCGGCAATGCAAAGCCCTTTGCGTTATAAAGCGCCCGGACAAAAAAAAGCGTGGCCGCCTCCGTTAGCGGTCACGCATGGCGCGGATCAGCGCCTCCATGTGATCCAGATAGCGTTCGAGCGCGCGCCGCCCGGCCGCTGTGATTTTATACTCGGTCTTGGGCACGCGCCCGTCGAACGATTTATTGCAGACGACGTAGCCCGCGTCCTCCAGCTTGCGCGCGTGGACGGAGAGGTTGCCGTCGGTCGTCCGCATCAGGTTCTTGAGGTCGTTAAAGGTCAGCGCGTCGTTGGCCGCGAGCGCGCTGATGATGCCGAGCCGCATCCGCTCGTGGATCAGGCGGTCGAGCTCCGGCGTGGTCTCGGGCGCTCCGGCCTGCGCCTCTGCGCGCAGGGCTTTGAGGCTGCGCGACTTCTTTCCTTCTTTCAAAACTGCGCTCTGTTTAGCCACCGTGTTTCCTCGCAATGATGAAGCCGAACACGATATGCATGAGGCCGAAGCCGAGCGCCATGAAAATATTGCCCCACGCCGCCGGGCAGAAGAGCGCGACCGCGCCGAGCGTCATAAAACAGAGGCCCAGGATGGGCACGATGCCGACCGAGAACATCCCGCCCGTGACCACGCCCGTCCCGTACAGGAGAAGCCACATCCCCGGAATTACGCTCGCGCCGCCCGTGCGATAGAGGACGATGGTCATGAGCGCCCCGACGAAGATCGGCGGGGCGAGGCCGAGCGCAAACTTGCGACCCGGCCCCGACAGCAGGGGCAACTGTGCTGCGCGCGCTTTACGATCCATCGCCCATCCGCCGATCATAAATGCCAGTAAGCCTTCGACCATCCACGTCAGCATCCAGGCTTTGACCGAGCCCTGCTGCGAAGCCACGTAGGCCGCACAGAGGGCCGAGACGCCCATCACGACGCCGCCCCAGCCGGGCACCGCTGTAAATGACGAAGCGCGCTCCATCGTCTCGCGGATGAAGCGCAGGTTATCCATCGCGCGCGTGTGCAACGCGGGCGGCTCTGTGTCGAGCTTGGGTTTGAGAGGATGAATCGTCGCCATGCGACACATCATACAAGAGTTCTTGGACGTGTCAAGTACTTTATACAGCAAAGCAGGTTCACGCAAAGGTGCGAAGAAAAGACGAAAGCACGCTTCACGCAAAGGTGCGAAGAAAAGACGAAAGCACGCAAGTGGCATTCAACCACTTGCGTGCCTCTGTTTTCCCTTTGCGCCTTTGCGTGAACCTGCTTCTTTTAAGAGTCGGCCTTGCCCGCGTATTTGGCGGTGCTCGCGTCGGAGATGAAGGCGGCGTCGTCCGTCGTGAGCGATTGTTCGACGAGCGTGCGCTGCTCCAGCTCGTGGATCGTGTAGGAGCCGGTCGCGGGGCTGGCCGAGGCCGTGCGTCCGACGAAGTACGGGCGCTCGCAGCCGTGCAGGAGGTTGAAGAGGCGTGGCTGGACGAAATGCCAGCCGCCCATGTTCTTGGCCTCCTCCTGCGTCCAGACGAGCTGCGTTGCGTTCTCGTAGCTCGCGAAAATCTCGCGCAGCGCCTGCTCCGGAAACGGATAGAACTGTTCGAGCCGGATGATGGCGACGTGCTCATCGCCGGACTTCCTGCGCGCCGCGCTGAGGTCGTAAAAAACCTTGCCGCTGCACAGGATGAGGCGGCGCACTTTGGCTTTGTCCGCGACCTCATGGTCGTCGATCACGGGCTGGAAGCCGCCGCTCGTCAGCTCCTGTACGGTCGAGGTCGCGGCCGGCAGACGCAGCAAGCTCTTAGGCGTCATCACGACGAGCGGGCGCACGAGCTCCTGTTTCGCCTGACGACGGAGGAGGTGGAAATACTGCGCGGGCGTGGTCGGATA
>JAFBAJ010000117.1 GCA_019247865.1 Acidobacteriota bacterium | reverse complement strand
GCGCTGCTCGCCACGATGCCGATGTGTTGAGTCACAACTATTTCACCTCCGCCGCCTTAGCCTAGAATGAATTCGAGCGTCGTCAGTGCGCGCGCAGGCTCGGCGAATCCTTCCACCCACTTGCGCGAGCCCTTCGTGGGATACTTCTCGCCGAGCGCAGCGGTGACAGCATCCCGCAGCCGCGCGCTGCGAACGAGTTTGGCTCGCACAGGGATTTCGAGCGACCCGGCCTGTATCGTCCCCTCCGCCTGCTTTCGAAAGGCGCGGAACCATCCGGTCGGCTTGTCGTTCCACGAGCGCACGAAGACCCTCCCGTCCACGACCACGACCCAGACGCCCGTGTAGCCGTGCTCCGTTCCGGCGCGCACCCCTAGAATCTTCGCGCTCCGTAGCGCTTCGACGACAGCATCAGCGAATGTGGCATCCTTCGGCATGGTTTCCTCATGACTCATGATGATTGTTCGAGCGGCGGTAAAGTTATCATTAAAGTGAAACGGCAGAACTTATTTTTTCTCATTTTCTATTTCACTTTTCAGGAGCGGAAGATGATTGACTTTCAACGGCGGATGTTATAGGAACGTCCTACCTCGACGCGTTCTCGCCACACTCTTTGAATCGGAAGGAATCTACCATGAGAAGGTCATCCGTTTTCAGCGCGGCCTTAGTCCTCTTCGTGCTGGCGCTCACATTCTCTTCGCTCTTCATGACCCGCACGGTACAGGCAGTTCCGCCGCCCGACCCCTGCGTCAAATGTCAGGGCAAATGCCAGAGAGAGTACGACAGGTGTCTGAGCCACCATCCGGTGGAGGAACAACAGCAGTGCCACGACGGGTTCAACAGTTGCATCGTTGACTGCTTTGCGACCGTCTGCGAGCAGTAACACGCACGCGCGCTCCAACCTCCTCGCACCAAAGCTCTAAGTGATCGAGCCCGGCTCAAGTCGGCTCAGCGGTAGTTGTCTGTCCGGAGGTCTGTCTGTATGTCAGGAAGATCATCAAGATCATGCACGCCGCGATGACGAGCGAAGAGGTGACGCGGCTCAGATTGAGGCCGCCCTGTGCATGCGGCTTCGTCAGGGTATCGCCGAGCGTGGCTCCGAGGGGCCGCGTCAGAATATAGGCCGCCCAGAAGAGCACGCTGTCCGAAATCTTCGTGAGATAGTGCGCCGCCGCGACGAGCGCGATCAGTCCTGCGAAGACGAGCGCGCCGCGCTCGAATCCGAGGCCCGCGTCGTCAGCCGTGAAATCGCCCAGCGCCGTCCCGAGCGTGTTGGACACAAGTATCGTGACCCAGTAGAAGACCTCGTCCTTCCGGTTCGTGATGTTCTCGAACTCGATCCTGCCCATCACGAGCCGCCACACCACGAGGATGGCGAGAACACCGCACAACAGGATGACTGAAGACTTGACGTAGCCCAGCCCGAGAGTACGGTCAAAGTAGTCCGACATCGTCGTGCCGACGGTCGTGGTCGCCACCACCACAGCCCAGTACACGAACGGGTGATAACGCTTTGACGTCACCTGCGCGGCGAGCGTGACGGCGAAGAATCCCAGGAAGATCAGGCTCCCGACGGCATAGCCGAGTTCCCATGTCATCGTGACGGCATCGCCTCCCGTCTCTCCGAGCGTCGTGGCGAAGATCTTGATGACCCAGAACATGAGCGTGACCGGCGGAACCTTACTCATCCATTCGCCGCCACTGCGTGCATCCAACGGCCGTTTCACTGCTATTCGTTCCCTTATCTTAAAAACATTCGGGCTGCCTGATCTTCAGTCTTACTGCGCAGCAAACAGCTCGTGCGAGAGGTAGCGTTCGCCGAAGTCGCAGATGATGGAGAGGACGCGTTTGCCGGGGCCGAGTTCTTTGGCGACCTCGCGTGCGGCCCAGGTGATAGCGCCGGAAGAGATGCCGCAGAAGATTCCTTCTTCGCGCCCCAAGCGACGCGCCATCTCGATGGCGTCGGCGTAATCGACCGTCAGCACCTGATCGACGACCGAGGGGTCATAGTTGCGCGGCACGAAGCCCGCGCCGATGCCCTGAATCTTGTTCGGCCCGGGCTCGCCGCCCGACAGCACAGGCGACGAGAGCGGCTCGACGGCGATGACGCGCAGCTGCGCGCCGATTCTCTCTTTGAGGACCTGGCCGACGCCCGCGATGGTGCCGCCCGTCCCGACGCCCGCGACAAAGGCGTCGAGCCGTCCGTCCGTGTCTTCCAGGATCTCTTCGGCGGTCGTGCGACGATGCACCTCCGGGTTCGCAGGGTT
>JAFBAJ010000061.1 GCA_019247865.1 Acidobacteriota bacterium | reverse complement strand
CTGCCCCGGTCCGCGCCGCGATCGAGACTGTCCATCAGCCGAATCGTCCCGTGACGTAGTCTTCGGTGAGCTTCTCGGTCGGGGCAGTGAACATCTGCTGGGTCTGATCGCACTCGACCAGCTTGCCGAGCCAGAAGAAGGCCGTCTGGTCTGAGACGCGCGCGGCCTGCTGCATGTTGTGCGTGACGATGACGATGGTGTACTGCTGCTTGAGTTCCACGATCAGCTCTTCGATCTTCTGCGTGGCAATCGGGTCGAGCGCCGAGGCTGGCTCGTCCATCAGGACGACTTCGGGGCGCACGGCCAGCGCGCGCGCGATGCAGAGCCGCTGCTGCTGCCCGCCGGAGAGCCCGAGCGCCGATGACTTCAAGCGGTCTTTGACCTCCGGCCACAACGCCGCGTCGGTCAGAGCCTCTTCGACCCGCTCGGCCAGCTCCGCTTTGCTCTTCGTCATACGGTTGATGCGCAGGCCGTAGGCGACGTTGTCAAAGATCGATTTGGGAAACGGGTTCGACTTCTGAAAGACCATCCCGACCTTGCGCCTGAGCTCGACCACGTCCGTCCCCGGCGCGTAGATGTCGCGCCCGTCGATCTCCACACGCCCCTCCGCACGCGTCCCCGGAATCGTGTCGTTCATCCGGTTCAGCGTCCGCAGGAAAGTGGACTTGCCGCAGCCCGAAGGCCCGATGAAAGCCATCACGACGCGCTCCGGAATCTCCAGCGAGATGTTATAGAGAGCCTGCGTCCGGCCATAGAAAAAGTTGAGGCCGCGCACGCTGATCTTCGTCGCGGGCGCGTCGGAAGCTTCCAGGCGCTGCTTCTCATCTAACTGCCCGGCGCGACCTTCGCTCACGCGCGGCTTCATCAACTGTACTGGTGTCGTCATATTCAACTTTGGTCTTTGGTTTTAGGTCTTTGGTCTTTGTTCGTTACTCAACCTTGAATCATGAATTTCAAGCTTGGCAAAACATCAAAGACCAAAGGCCAAAGTCCCAAGACCATTTTTTTATATCTTCTTTCGCGTGAAAAAGCGCACCGCGATATTGATGGCTAAGATCAGCGCCATCAGGACGAGCGTAGCCGCCCAGGCCATCGCGTGCCATTCATCGTAGGGCGAGATGGCGTAGTTGTAAATCTGTACCGTCAGCGAAGCGATGGGCTGATCCAGTCCCTCGAAAAAGTAGCGGCTGCCGAAGGCCGTAAAGAGCAGCGGCGCGGTCTCGCCCGAGACGCGCGCGATAGCCAGCATCGCGCCCGTCGCAATGCCCGAAGCCGCCGCCGGGAGCACGACGCCGAGCGTCACGCGCCACTGCGGAGCGCCCAGTGCGAGCGCTCCTTCGCGCAGGCTGGTCGGCACGAGGCGGATCATCTCTTCGGTCGTTCGCGTCACGATCGGAATCATAATCAGCGCCAGCGCGACGCCTCCCGCGATGGTCGAGAAATGCTTGAACGGCAACACGATCAGCGTGTAGACGAAGACGCCGACGACGATGGACGGCACGCCCGTCAGCGTGTCCGTCACAAAGCGCACAATGCTGCCGAACCAGCCGTCGCCGTACTCCGCCAGATAAATTCCAGCCGCGATGCCGAACGGCATCCCGAGAACGGCCGCGATGCCCAGCAGCACGAGCGACCCGATGATCGCGTTGCCGATGCCGCCGCCCTCGCCGACAGGCTTCGGCGCTTCGGTCAGAAATTGAAAGCTGATCGCCGAGACGCCGCGATAAGCGATGTAGCCCAGAATGAGCAACAGGACGGCGACGACGAAAAAAGCGCAGCCCGCCGAGAGGCTCGTCATCAACGCGCTCGTCACACGCCTTTTGCCCGTGCCCTGTGCGACAGCTTCCATCAGGCAGCCCTCGCCGTGCCGCTCGTCCCGCGCGTCACGCTCCACACCAGGAGCTTGGCGACGCCGTTGACGAGGAAGGTGACCAGAAAGAGTATGAGCCCGATCTGGATGAGCGCGCTCAGGTACATCTCGCCGGTCGCTTCCGTGAATTCATTGGCGATGACGGAGGCGATGGTGTACGACGGCTCGAAGAGCGAGGCGCTGATCTGCGGGCGATTGCCGATGACCATCGTGACGGCCATCGTCTCGCCGATGGCTCGTCCAAGTCCGAGCACGATTGCGCCCGCGATGCCCGACGCGGCATTGGCTAAGACGACGCGCGTCGTCTCCCACTTCGTCGCGCCGAGCGCGAGCGCCGCTTCGCGTTGCGAGACGGGCACGGCCGCCAGCACGTCGCGCACGACCGCAGTGATGATCGGCGTAATCATGATGGCGAGAATGATGCCGCCCGTGAAAAGCCCGAGCCCCGTCGGCGTGCCTTTGAACAAAGGGAGCCAGCCAAAGGTGCGCGCGAGCGGCGGCTGGACGTGCTCGCGCAGGAAAGGCGCGAGCACGAAGATGCCCCACAGGCCGTAGACGACCGAAGGGATCGCCGCCAGCAGCTCGACCAGAAAGGCAAATGGACGTGCGAGGCCGCGCGGAGCCTGCTCGACCAGAAAGATGGCGACGCCGATCGAGAGCGGCACGGCGATCACGAGCGCGAGCACGGACGAGACGACGGTGCCATAGATAAAAGGTAAGGCTCC
>JAFBAJ010000795.1 GCA_019247865.1 Acidobacteriota bacterium | reverse complement strand
CTGCCGAAGCCGGAGATAAAAAGCTCGCGCAGGCTTTTTACATCAGTCTCAATGGCGCGCCCGAAGAGTTCGCGTTGCTCGCGCAGGCTTTGCTCAAAGCTCCGAACAAACGTTTGCCGCTGCTCCCGGAAGGCGAAGCGCGGATCGAGCGCACGGGCGAGGTGGCGCTCAAAGATGGCGAGAAAACGCGCCGTGTCATTGCTTACGAGGTCACGGGGCTGGGTTTCACGCCCAGCACGATCTGGCTTGACGAAGACCATACTTTCTTCGCTGTGGTGAGTAGCTGGACTTCTGTTATCCGCGAAGGCTGGGAGTCGAGCGTGCCGCCGCTGCTCAAAAAGCAGGACGAACTGGAAGCCGGGCGCACGGTCAAACTCGCGCGCACGTTGATGCGCAAACCGACAGCTCCGCTCGTCTTCACGAATGCCAACCTGTTTGACGCGGAGACGGGGAAACTGCTCCCGAACTCAACCGTCGTCGTCGAAGGCAATCGTGTCAGGGAGGTCGGCCGCTCCGGTCAGGTCAAAGTCCCTCGCGGCGCAGAGGTCATTGATGCTCAAGGCAAGACACTGATGCCGGGCTTGTGGGACATGCACGTACACATTGGCCCGAACGATGGTTTGATGGATATTGCGGCCGGGGTCACTTCGGTGCGTGACATGGCGAACGACACAGAGGCCCTGTTCGCGCTCAGAGGCAAGATTGAAGCGAACGAGGAGATCGGGCCGAGAATTTTGATGGCCGGTTTTATGGATGGACGCGGGCCGTACGCGGGGCCGACCAAAGTTTTTGTTGATACCGAAGAAGAGGCGCGGGCGGCGATTGACAACTATGCCCGGCTCGGTTACTCGCAGATCAAGGTCTACAGCTCGATTAAACCCGAACTCGTGCCGAAAATTATTGAGCTCGCACACGCCAAAGGCTTGCGCGTGAGCGGCCACGTGCCGGCTTTTATGACCGCCGAGCAATTCGTCCGCGCCGGGGCAGATGAATTTCAGCACATCAACTTTTTCGTGCTCAACTTTCTGTTCGATGACGTCAAGGACACGCGGACTCCTGTGCGCTTCACGGCCGTTGCCGACCGAGCCGCGACCATCGACCTTGATTCGGAGCGCGTCCGCTCGTTTGTCAAACTTTTGAGCGACAGAAAGATCGTGATCGATCCGACGGTGAATATTTTTGAAAGCATGTTCACGGATCGTCCCGGCAAGGTCTCGGTCGGATTTGCGCCGGTCGCCGACCGCTTGCCGCCGCAGGTGAGGCGCGGTCTGCTCGCAGGCGGGTTGCCCGTCCCGGAAGGCAAGGACGCGCGCTACCGCGAATCGGAGAAGGCGCTGCTGCGGATGATCAAGATGCTGTACGACGCTGGAGTCCCGCTCGTGGCCGGAACAGACTCGATGCCGGGCTTCGCTTTGCACCGCGAGTTGGAGCTGTATGTCGAAGCGGGCATTCCGGCCAGCGAAGTCCTGCGCCTGGCGACCATCGGTGCGGCGCGTGTGATGAAACGCGATGGCGAACTCGGCTCCGTCGCGCCGGGGAAACTCGCCGATCTGATTCTGGTCGATGGAAACCCGACCGCGCGCATCAGCGACATCCGGCGCGTATCACTCGTCGTCAAAGACGGCAACGTCTATCAGACGGCCGCGCTCTACAAAAGCATTGGCGTGCGACCGTAAATTCGCTTCCATCATCTCGCCGAACGGAAATATAGCATCGCTACCTGCCAAGGGGTTTGCCTCGAAGAGTTCTAACGCTTCGCGCCGCTGTCGCAAGACGATGACAAAAATTGAGGAGAGCTTACCGCCTGACGTGGCGGTCATGGCGGGGCAGGACTCCGACAGCCTCCTCAAAAATCCTGTCATCAAAGGCCGCAATCATCCGGGACTGGGCGAATAATTTAAGACGGCTCAATGCTCGGTAGTGGGTCAGATTCAAAAACCAGTTTCGCGCAAAGGCGCAAAGACGCAAAGAAAAGCTTCATAGTTTTCCTTTGCGCCTTTGCGCCTTTGCGTGAGCTTCTTTGTTTGAGTTTTCAGCTCATTAGACGTTGAAGCGGAAGTTCACGATATCGCCTTCCTGCATGACATACTCTTTGCCTTCCAGTCGCAGTAAACCCTGCTCGCGTGCGGCGGCATAGGAGCCTGCGCGGAGCAGCGCGTCGTAGCTGACGGTTTCGGCGCGGATGAAGCCGCGTTCGATGTCGGAGTGGATGACGCCGGCGGCCTGCGGGGCGCGTGTGCCCTGTGGAATCGTCCAGGCGCGCACCTCTTTTTCGCCCGCCGTCAGAAACGACATCAGGCCGAGCAGGTGATACGCGCTCTTAATCAGACGATCCACACCGCTGCCTTTGACGCCGAGCGCTTCCAAGTAATCCTTGCGCTCATCCGGCGGCAACTCGACCAGTTCCGCTTCAAGCTGCGCGCAGATGATGATGAACTCGGCTGATTCGTTCTCCGCAATCTCTAGCACGACGCCGACATGCCGGTTCTCTTCCGGGTTCTCCGCGAGAGTCGCTTCGTCAACATT
>JAFBAJ010000692.1 GCA_019247865.1 Acidobacteriota bacterium | reverse complement strand
AACGCTGAACGGGAGCGGCCAGATCACAGCGCGCGTGACGGGCCTCGATCCGACGGACGAGTGGGCGAAGGTCGGCATCATGATTCGCGAGACGCTCGCGCCGAACGCGCGCCATGTGTCGCTCTTTCTGTCTGCGAGCAACGGCGTGGCCTTCCAGCGGCGGACGACGACCGGCGGAGTCAGCGAGCACACGGCCGGAGCCAACGTTGGTGCGCCGACGTGGCTGAGGCTCGTGCGCAAGGGCACGCGCGTGACGGCCTACGGCTCGCCCGACGGCGTGACGTGGACGCAGGTCGGCGCGCCCGTCACCCTCAGCGACCTCAATAGCAGCGTCTTCATCGGCCTCGCCGTGACGAGCCACAACACAGACGCCGTCTGCGCTGCGACCTACACGAACGTCTCCGTCAAGCTCGGCACACGGCCGCAGGCGCTCGCGCTCGGCGGCATCAGGTCTCAAAAATGAACGCCGCTAACAGAGAGCTGCTCTTCGTCCTCATCCTGATGTGCTTCCTGCTCATCATCTGCGCGGCGGCCGTCTTTATCTTTCTGCGGCAATGGCGCAGAGAGCGTCGCCGCGAGGAGAGAAGAGACCCGCCGGAGTCTTAAAACGAGCAGTGGGTCAGTTAAAAGCAGTTTCACGCAAGGGCGCACAGACGCTAAGAAAGCAATTGAAAGCTTTTCTTAGCGTCTGTGCGCCTTTGCGTGAGATTCTTTAAAACGAAAAAGCTTGACAGCATGCTCTGCCATAAGCGATAACAGCCGGCGAAACCGGTCAGTCATCCGTTCAAAAAATTCAGAGCAAGGTCAGCAGAGCGAAATCGAGAACTTTCCCCCAAGTGCGCTCCCGTGCCCTAAGATGCACGTATCTCGCGCGCCATTTCAAACAGCGATCTGGATTTCTCCTCCGGCCCTTCAATAGTTAATTTGCTTGCTCATCAGCCAGCCCATTTCAGGAGATCCACCGTGCGATCAATGCTTTCATTCAGCAAACCATATAGGTTCCGCAAACTGTCCCGGCACTGCCTCGCAGTGCTGTTGTTATTGGGCCTGCTCGCGGCAAGCTTCCCGCGCGGCTCTGCGGCCACGGAAGCACAGATGAGTGACGGCACGGATGCGTTGAGCAACACGCATACTTTCTCAAACACGTCTTCCATGACGATTATTGATCGCACCAGCGGTACTGCGACCTCCACCGGAGCCTCTGTTTTCCCTTCGGAGATCAACGTCTCGGGCATTACGGGCAACGTCGAAAAGGTGACGGTCACGATCAACGGTTTCAGTCACGGCTGGCCGGATGATGTTGACGTGCTGCTGGTCGGGCCAACTGGCCGGACGGTGTTTCTGATGTCCGACTGCGGCGCCAACACCAGCATCAGTGAAGTCGGGGCCACGTTGACCTTCGATGATGCAGCCGCCACGGCGATGCCGGATACCAACCCGATTACTTCGGGCACTTACAGGCCGGCCAACTATGCTGAGGAGAGGCCAATGGGGACGGATACTTATCCTGATCCCGCGCCGCAGGAGCCATACGGCACGACTCTCTCCGTCTTCAACGGCACCAATCCGAACGGCGCGTGGAGACTCTTTGTGGCTGACGACGAAAACTCATACGCCGGATACATTACGAGCGGCTGGAGCATAACCGTCACTAACGCGGTCACAGCGCAGAACACAACCGCCGTGACCCTGCCGGATTCGGGCACGGCTTCGCTCTATCCCTCGACGCTCAACGTCTCGGGCCTCCTCGGCTCGGTGACCGCCGTGACAGTCTACCTGAATAACTTCAGCCACACCGCGCCTGATGACGTTGATCTGTTGCTGGTCGCTCCCGGCGGACGCAGTGTGGTGGTGATGTCCGATGTCGGCGGCACGACTGCCGTCAATAACATCACGCTCCTGCTCAATGATTCTGCCGCCAACTCTTTGCCGGACAGCGGCATGCTCACCTCTGGCACTTTCAAGCCGACCGACTTTGAAGCGGGAGATACTTTCCCCTCGCCTGCTCCATCATCTCCGCCGACGGGGGCGACGCTCTCCGCCTTTAACGGCATCAACCCGAACGGCGCGTGGCGTCTCTACGCGGTGGATGATGCGGGCGGCAACGCGGGCACCATCAGCGGCGGCTGGAGCCTGTTAATCGCGACCTCCAGCAGCGCCTGCGCCCTGAACATAGCCCCTTTGTCGCAAGCCTTTCCCATCACGGGAGGAGCAGGCAGCTTTGACTTGAGCTCTCCGTTCGGCTGCGACTGGGC
>JAFBAJ010000652.1 GCA_019247865.1 Acidobacteriota bacterium | reverse complement strand
TCTGTTCGAGCACCTTCGCGCGATAAGTTTCATCGAGCGCGCCGGCCATGTCCGTCGCAACCATGCCGAGCGCGAGCGCGTTGACCGTCACCTTGCGGCTCGCAACCTCTTTGGCGAGGGCTTTGGTGAGGCCGATCATGCCTGCCTTCGAGGCGGAATAGTTGGACTGTCCGGGCATCCCGACGACGCCGCTGATCGAAGTGATATTGAGAATTGAGCCGCCCTCTTCCTGCCGGAGCATGACGCGCAAAGCCGCCTTGGCGAAATTCCACGCGCCCTTGAGATTCGTATCGAGCACAGCATCCCAGTCATCTTCCTTCATCCGCAGGATCAGCGTGTCGCGCACGATGCCCGCGTTGTTGACCAGAAAGTCTATCCGCCCGAAAGCCTCTTTGACCTGCTTGACCATCTCGGCCGCCGCTTCGGTCTGAGCCACGTCGCACTGCATCGCCAGGGCTTTGACGCCCAACGCTTCGAGCTCAGCTTTGAGCGCCTCGGCCGCCTCCGCGCTGTGTGCGTAGTTGAAGGCGACATCCGCGCCGCGCCGCGCCAGCTCCACAGCGATGGCCCGCCCGATGCCGCGCGTCGCGCCCGTCACGATGGCCGCGCGTCCCGTAAATGCTTTGGTTGAATCGCTCAAAATTTTTCTCCTACAATTTTAATGAACGTAAATATTCGACGAACTCCGGCGCGAGGTCCGGGCGCTTCAAGGCGAACTCGACGGTGGCGATGAGAAAGCCCAGCTTGTCGCCCGCGTCGTGTCTGCGGCCCTGTAGGCGCAGGGCGTAAAAGGGTCTTTTCTTCAGAAGCGCACGCATGGCGTCCGTGATCTGTATCTCGCCGCCCGCGCCGGGCTTCGTCCGTTCGATCTCGTCAAAGATGTCGGGCGTCAGGATGTAACGTCCGATGATGGCGAGATCGGAAGGCGCTTCATGAAAGGGAGGCTTTTCGACCATGTCTTTGATCTTGAAGACGCCGTCTTCGACCTCTTCGGCGTCGATCACGCCAAAGCGCGAGATGGCTTCGCCTTCGACCTGCATCGTGCCGAGGACGGGCGCGTCGTATCTCTCATAAACTTCGAGCATCTGTTTGAGCGCGGGCACTTCTGCGTCCACGATGTCGTCGCTGAGCATGACGGCGAAGGGCTCGCCTTCGACGTAGTCGCGCGCCTGCAGGATGGCGTGGCCGAGTCCGAGCGCTTCGCGCTGGCGAACATAAGCGACGCGCGCCAGCTCCGAAACGGCGCGCACCTCTTTGAGCAGAGAGCCTTTGCCGCGCTCTCTGAGCAGGTGTTCGAGCTCGAAGGAGATGTCGAAGTGGTCTTCGATGGCGGTCTTGTCGCGGCCTGTGACGATAATGATGGATTCGATGCCGGAGGCGACAGACTCCTCTACGACGTATTGAATGAGCGGCTTGTCCACGAGCGGCAGCATCTCTTTCGGAGAGGCTTTGGTCGCGGGCAGAAAACGCGTTCCCAGACCGGCGGCGGGAAAGACTGCTTTACGAACTTTTTGCGGCATCGGTTAATCACCCCTTGCAGGTTCAGAGATTGCGGCGTGTGCTTGACACGCACGCGCGGCGTCCGTTAGCTTGACGCTTTTCGTCTTTGGCTTGCTAAAAGGCGTAACTCATACCATAGATTGAAGGACTGCATCAAATGCTCGACCTCAACTTCGTTCGTGAGAATTTAGAGAAAGTGCGCGCCGCGCTCGAAGCGAGGCGTTTCCCGACCGAGGCGCTCGATGATTTCGAGCGCGCGGATGCAGAGCGGCGGCGCGTGATCGCGGAATCGGACAGCCTCAACGCCGAGCGCAACTCTGCGGGCCGCGAGATCGGCGCGCTGATGAAGGAAGGGAAGAAGGAGGAGGCGGAGTCGCGTCGCAGCGCGGTCGGGCAACTCAAGGAGCGCATCACGGAGCTTGATCGCGCGCGCGATGAAGCCGAAGCGCGCATGCGCGAGATTCTCTCGACCATTCCGAACGTGCCGGATGAGAGCGTGCCGGTCGGGGAAGAGGCGAACAACCGCGAGGAGCGGCGCTGGGGCACGCCGCCCACTTTCGATTTCGAGCCGCAGGATCATGTTGACCTGGGAACGGCGCTCGGCATTCTGGATTTAGAGAGAGCGGCGAAGATCGCGTCGGCGCGGTTCGCGATTCTGAACGGCGCGGGCGCGCGGTTAGAGCGCGCGCTCATCAATTTCATGCTCGACGTGCACACGCGCGAGCACGGCTACAAGGAGACCTTGCCGCCCTTCATCGTCAACCAGGACGCGCTCTTCGGCACGACGCAGCTGCCTAAGTTCGAGGGCGACCTCTTCAAGCTGCGGGACGACCGCGACCTGTATCTCATCCCGACGGCCGAAGTGCCGGTCACGAACTATCACCGCGAGGAGATACTCGACGCCGCGCAACTGCCGATGCACATGGTCGCGTACACGCCCT
>JAFBAJ010000607.1 GCA_019247865.1 Acidobacteriota bacterium | reverse complement strand
GATCTCCGGCTGTGAGCCGCGACCGCCCTGCGCGCGCCCCTCTGTGACGGCGAAGAAAAAAAAGAGAGCTGCCAGCACAGCGGCAGCCTGTACACGAACGACACGCATGATGAATCGCAAACGCCCTTCCTGTGACCGAATTGCCGGAAGAAAATTTCAGAGCGGGCATTTTACTACGAAACCGCTTGACGCGACTATTCAGGCTGCGAAACTTTCGCGAAGAATGCGAGGTAGCATGCCCTTCAAGCAACGTTCACAGGAGGAACAGGGCAATGGGAATTGCGACGTGCCCCAACTGCGGGGCGAAGAATCGCGTGGACGAGAGAGCGGCGAGGGCCACACAGACAGTGTGCGGCCGTTGCCGGACGCCGCTCGATGTGCCGGGCGACGCGGCCGAGACAGGGCATCCGGTGACGGTCACGGATGCGACCTTTGAGCAGGAGGTCCTGGGCGCAGGCTCGCGGCCGGTCTTGCTCGATTGCTGGGCGGCGTGGTGCGGGCCGTGCCGGATGATCGCGCCCGTGCTCGATCAACTGGCGTCGGAATCGAACGGCCGCTACACCATCGCCAAGCTCAATGTGGACGAGAACCCGCAGACGGCCGCGCGCTTCGGCGTGCGCAGCATCCCAACGCTGCTCATCTTCAAGAACGGGCAGCTCAGAGAGACGCTCGTCGGCTCGCAGCCGAAACAGGCCCTCGCCGCAAGGCTCGCGGCTCATGTCTGAGCGCAAGCCTCTGGTGCGCGTCGGCACTTGCGGCTTTCGCCTCACGCGCGGCGAATACGCGCAGCTGCTGCATGCGGTCGAAATCCAGCAGACCTTTTACCAGCCGCCGCAGCTCCAGACGCTCGCGCGCTGGCGCGCAGAGGCTCCGGCCGGGTTTGAGTTTACGGTCAAGGCCTGGCAGTTGATCACGCATCAATCGAGCAGCCCGACCTACCGGCGACTCAAACGAAAACTGACCGAGACGGAAAGAGAGAAAGCCGGATTTTTCAGGCCGACGGAGATCGTGCGCGAGGCCTGGGAGGTGACGCGCGCCTGCGCCGCGGCCCTCAAGGCGCGCGTCATACTGTTTCAATGCCCGGCCAGCTTTACGCAGACCGCACGGAACATCGCACAGCTGGAAAGTTTCTTCTCTTCAATCGAGCGTGGACGGCTGCGCTTCGCGTGGGAGCCGCGCGGCGAGTGGAGCCAAGAGGTCATCCGCGGCCTCTGCCGGAGCCTCGACCTCTGGCACGTCGTAGACCCTTTCGCGGCCCGGACGGTGACGCCCACGCACTGCTACTTTCGCCTCCACGGGCGCAAGGGCTGGCGCTACAGGTATGAGGACGAAGAGCTGGAAGAGCTGGCGACGATGCTCCCCGCACGCAGAATCTCTTACGTCTTCTTCAACAACATCGGGATGACCGAAGACGCACAGCGCTTTCAGGAAACGCTTCAAGCAGTTCACAGCAGAGGCGCAGAGAAGTCGCAGAGGGACACAGAGGATGTTGATTGATAATCAATCCTCTGTGGTTCTCTGCGCAACCTCTGCGCCTCTGCGGTGAATGCTTCTTGCTAGTTGATGCCGTTGTCGCGCAGGCGCACCAGCTCTTCGACGGTGAGGTTCTGGATGCCGCGCTCCTTCATGCTCTTGACGAATTCGGCGGAGACGCCGTGGTCCTTCATCCGGACGAGTTGCTCGACCGTCAAGCGGTCGTAGCCGAGCCCCTTGAGGGCTTGAATGAATTCCGTGCTCACGCCGTGATCTTTCATCCGCACGAGCTGGTCCGTCGGGAGGTGATTGTAACCGAGCGCGTCGAGCCGCTTGACGAACTCCACCCCGACGCCGTGATCCTTCATCCGAACGAGCTGTTCGAGCGGCAGCTTGCCGTAGCCCAGCGCCTCGAACTCTTTGGCGTAGTCGGGCGAGACGCCGTGGTCTTTGGTTCTGACCAGGTCTTCCAGAGACATCCGCTCATAGCCCATGTCGGCGAAGCCTTTGATGAAGCGGAGGCTGACGCCGTGGTCGCGCATCCTGACCAGCGTGTCCACGTTCTGCGGGCTGTAGCCGGCGGCCTTTAAACCCTTGACGTAATCGAGCCGCACGCCGTGCGAGCCGAGCCGCACGAGCTGTTCGGTCGTCGGCTTCTCGTATCCCTGCGCCTTCAGCTCTTCGATGACGGCGAGGCTCACCTCATTGAGCGTCATCGAGAACTGCTCCTCTTCGTCCGGCGCGTCGTAGCCCATCCGCCGCAGCTCCGCGACGAAAGAGGCGTTGGGCGTGTACGTCCAGTGCCCGGAGCCCTTGCCGTCCTTGAACCAGCCCTCGCAGTTGAGCGTTCCGGCGTCGCGCCTGATCTGGAACTGCACGTTCGTCCCGCCCGCAGCCATCTGCGCCGGCGTGAGCCCCTGCAACCGGTCCAGCGCGATCTCGTCCGTGCTGTTG
>JAFBAJ010000547.1 GCA_019247865.1 Acidobacteriota bacterium | reverse complement strand
ACCGCCTTCCGCGAAGTCTCGGACGCGCTGGTCGCCCATCGCAAGGTGCGAGAGGTTCGCGCACAGCGCGAGCTGCTCGTCACCACGTTGCAGGATCGCGCGCGGCTGGCCTACATGCGCTACAACGGCGGAGTCTCGAACCTGCTCGAAGCGCTCGACGCAGACCGCGAGCTGTTCGACGCCGAACTGAGCCTCGCGCAGTCTCGCCGCGACGAGTTGCTGACCGTCGTCCAACTCTACAAGGCGCTCGGAGGCGGCTGGCAACTGTAACGGCAGAGGGCAGCATGAGCTTGAAGCAGATCGAATCCGGAGCTTTTCAACTCGCGGCCCTCAAGAGCGAGTCATACAGGATCGTGGGGCTGCTCGGCCTGCTGGGAGCACTGCTGCTGTATACGCTGGTGCGCGGCCTCGCAGGTCTTCACCTCCGGCTCCTGCTGGCAGAGACGCTGCTCCTCGGCTTCGCCATCACGTATAAGGTCGGCAAGCTCGTCGTCATCCGGAAGGCGCTCCGGCGTGGAGCGCCTGTCCCGCAAACGGCGTGGGCCATCGTGGGCATCCTGATCGAAACTCAGATTCCCACGATCACTCTCTTCCTGCTCATCGAAAGCGGCCTGATGAATCCGGCGCAGGCGCTGGTTGAGCCGGCCATGCTCATCTATTTCTTCTTCATCATTCTTTCGACGCTGCGGCTCAGTCCGGGACTCTCGCTGCTCACGGGACTGCTCTCCGCGCTCGGTTATCTCGCCGTCACGTTCTACACACTGTTCAGCTATCCGGCAGCGAACGCCAACCCGACGACGAGCTATTTCATCTACGCCGCTTTGATTCTGGCGGGAGGCTTCGCGGCCGCATTCGTCGCCAGACAGATCCGAGTCCACGTCGGCGCGGCGCTCAGAGAAGCCGAGTTGCAGAGCGAGCTGGAGCGCGTGAACCACGACCTTGAGATAGCGCGCTCCATCCAGTTGAGACTGCTGCCCGACCACTCGCCCGGATTGGAGAACTTCGAGGTCGCCGGGTGGAATCAACCCGCAGACCAGACCGGCGGCGACTATTTCGACTGGCAGGCGTTGCCGGACGGACGCCTCGCCGTCAGCCTCGCCGACGCGACCGGCCACGGCATCGGCCCGGCCCTCGTCAGCACGTCGTGCCGCGCCTATGCGCGTGCGAGCTTTCTGTCGGGCAACGGGCAGGACGGCGTGCTGGATCATCTCAACCGGCTGCTGGCCGAAGACCTCTCGGCGAACCGGTTCGTGACCTTCGCGGTCGTCTTTCTGGATCCCGCGAGCTCATCCGTGAAAGTCCTCTCAGCCGGGCACGGCCCCATCCTCTGGTACAGACACGAGACCGACCGGATCGAGGCGCTTGAGGCTCAGGGCATCCCGCTCGGGATGATCGCGGGCGTCAAGTATGAACAGGGGATAGAGGTGTGTCTGGCGACGGGCGACTTTCTGGCGCTCGTCACAGACGGCTTCTATGAGTGGGAGAATCCGGCGGGCGAAGAGTTCGGCCTGCGCAGACTGGAAGCCGTTCTGTGCGAGTCGCGCGATCTTCCGGCCGAAGAAGTGATTGCGAGATTGCGCGCCGCCGTCGCCGGTTTCTGTCAGGGCGCAGACCAGAAGGATGATCTGACGGCCGTGATTCTGAGACGCACCGCGGGGCTCTTCGTGGTCGGGACGGGCGCTGAACGGGAAGCAGCATTCCTCACTCTGTAGTGCGAAACAGGGTAATGGGTCAGTTTGAAAAATCAAAACACAGGAATTTCGCGCAAAGGCGCAAAGGCGCAAAGAAAAAGCGCCAAGGTGTTGAGTGCTTCTTGTTTCTTGCGTGCTTTTCTTGGCGTCACCAGCGCCTTTGCGTGAGACTGTTTTTGAAACTGAACCACTACCCGAAACAGAAGTGGGTTGAAAATCAGGTCCGGGACCAGTTCCGTTCAAGCGGAGAGCGCTCGACCGGCCCGGCGCTCTTCGCAAGCGGCCGGGCGATCTCGCAGCTCCGGCTCTTCCGGGTCGCGCCGATTGAGGAGCGTGAAGTGCTGGCGGGTGTCGCTTACAGGTTTCTGACAGAGGAGCGTGAAGTGCTGGAGCCGGTGGATCCGGCGATGGCAGAGACTGTGGCGACCTGACCTCGTCGACAGTTTCGCTCTTCAGAATGAGACGGAGCTGTTCTGTGCTTTCGGTCTGGCGATGCCCAATTTTTTCATGCGCGTGCGCAGTGTGCTCGGATGTACACGGAGCAACTCTGCGGCCCCGCCCGGCCCTTCGACTTTCCAGTAGACCTGCTTGAGTGTGCGCAGAATCAGATTGTACTCACTCTGCTCCAGCGTCTCGGTCGCGCCGGGCCGGGCCGTCTGTGAATCGAAGATGGCGCCGGGCAGGTGCGTTCCGTTCTCTAACGACAGCCACTCTGCGCCGTCTATGAGCTGCAACTTCGACCCCTGCGTGACGATCACCGCCCGCTCAATCACGTTCCGCAGTTCCCGTATGTTGCCGGGCCAGGAATAGTTCTGTAACGCCGTCATCGCTTTCTGCGGCACCGTCTCGATCTCTTTGCCCAGTTTGACGCTGAACTGCTTGACGAAGTGCGTGACCAGCACCGGAATGTCCTCTCGCCGCTCACGCAGCGGCGGCACAGTGATGGGGAAGATGCTGAGCCGGTAGAACAAGTCGGAGCGGAAAGTGCCCTTGCTCACCGCTTCCGCCAGATCGCGGTTGGTGGCGGCGATGACGCGCACATTCACGCGCAGGGTATGACTGCCGCCGACGCGTTCGAACTCGCCCTGCTCCAGCACGCGCAGGAGCTTGGGTTGCAGGTCGAGCGGCAGCTCGCCGATCTCGTCCAGAAAGATCGTGCCGCCGTCGGCCAGCTCAAAGCGTCCGCGCCGCTGAGCGCTGGCTCCGGTGAAAGCGCCCTTCTCGTGGCCGAACAGCTCGCTCTCGATGAGCGAAGGCGGAAGCGCCGCGCAGTTGAGTTTCACCAACGGATGCTTATCTCGCGGGCTGAGGGTATGAACGGCATGCGCCATCAACTCTTTGCCGGTTCCGGTCTCGCCGAGGAGGAGGACGGTCGTGTCCGTCCCGGCCACCTGTTCGGCCTGATGCAGAACGCGGCGCAGCGTCCGGCTTCCTCCGATGATCTCCCCGAAGTTGCTGGCGACCCGAATCTCTTCCTGTAAATAAATATTCTCTTCGTGGAGACGATCCTTCAACTGCCGGACTTCGTCGAGTGCCTGCTTTAAGGACTCCTCCCCTGCCTTGCGCTCGGTGATGTCTATGTTGACGCCGAGCATACGCTCCGGCCGCCCCGAAGCCGAACGGATAAGGCGGCCCTTCGACGACACCCAGAGCACTTTGCCGTCGCGCCGGACGAGGCGGAACTCGTCGTCGTACTCGTCGCCGTCGGCCACCTCCCGTTCGACTTTACGCAGGACGCGTTGACGGTCTTCCGGGTGGATGAACTCGACAAAACTTCCGAACAACGGCTCGACCGAGCCCGGTTCGAGCCCGAGCTGTTGCCAGACCATCTCCGACCAGACCGCCGCGCCCGTCTGAACATTCCACTCCCAAGTGCCGACGTGTGCGGCCTGCTGCGCGAGGCGCAATCGCTCCTCGCTCTCGCGCAGGGCATCCTCCGCTCGCTTGCGTTCACTGATGTCATAAGAGATGCCGAGCACGCCGACGACATTTCCTCTCTCATCGTAAATCGCCGAATCGCTGACCCAGACCTCGACCGGACTCCCGTCTCGATGATTCAGCGTGAATTCCCCGGCCCAGCTTTGCCCCTTTCTTAACTGCGCCCAGAGTTCCGCCGCCCGTCCATCGGTATCTTCATATCGTAAGAGCTCTTTCACCCTGCTGCCGAGGGCCTCTTCCATCGTCCAGCCGTAGAGCTTTTCGGCGAAGTGGTTCCAGAAGATGATGACGCCGCGCATGTCGGTTGCGACCACGGACTGCTCGATGGTGTTGAGCAGGTGAGCCTGAAAGCTGAGCGCTCGTTCGGCCTGCTTGCGCTCGGTGATGTCCGCCCCTGCGATCAGGATGCATGGCCGACCTTCAATCTCCACCAGCTCGGCTGACAGGAGCAGCACGCGTATGGCTGCGCTCTTGGTGCGGAACTTCATCTCACGGTTGAAGAGGGAGCCCGCTTCCCTGAGATGTTGGAGGAATGCATCATGGTCAGCAGGTCGTTCCCAGACCCCAAGCTCAAGCGAGGTCCGGCCGATCAGCTCCTCGCGGGTGTAGCCGCTCATGTTGATGAAGCTTTCGTTGATGTCTATGAAGCGGCAATCCTCCAGGGTCGTCAGCAGCATTGACTGCGGGTTGGACCTGAAGGCTTTGGCAAACCGATCCTCGCTGGCGCGCAAAGCTTCCTCGGCCCGTTTGCGCTCGGTGATCGTCTCGCTGAACATGATGACGCCGCCGATCTCACCATTGGCGGCGTACCACGGACGGATCTCCCAGCGCACCCAGTCGAAAGTGCCGTCCGGGTGCAGGAAAACGTCCTCTTCACGTCGCTCAATCGCCCCGGCCAGGCAGCGCCGGTGTCCCTCGCGCCAACGCTCCGGGACTTCCGGCACGACTTCGTAATGGCTGCGCCCGATGATGTTTTGTTCAGGGATGTTGTTATCTCTGAACCATCGGTGGCTCGTCATCAGGTAACGCATCTCGCGGTCGAACATGGCGACCGCCGCGGGAGTGTGCTCGACGAAGATGCGAACCTGCTCTTCGCTCTCTTTGAGCGCGGCTTCGGCCCGCTTGCGCTCCGTGATGTCGCGCACGATGGAGAGAACCTTATCGCCGTTGCAACTGACGATGGAGGCCTCGTAGAAGCGTTGTCCCCACGGCATCGGCAGCTCGTATTCGACGAGCACAGGTTTGTCCGAAGCCTGCTCGAAAGCCTTCATGAAGGTCGCCGCCAGCTCTGGCGGCATCACATCCGTTACCTTCTTGCCGAGGAACTGTTCGGGCGGCGAGAGCAAGAGGCCGGGGTCTTTGGCGTGATAATCGAGATACGTTCCGTCGCGGCTTTGCAGGAACATCAGGTCGGGGATGGCGTTGAGGATGGCGCGGTTGCGCGCTTCGCTCGCCCGCAGCGCCGCCTCGCGCCGGAGCAGGTCTGCGCGCGAGTGTGCCTCTTCCAACTGCCATGACAGTTGATAAAGATAGCCCGGACTTTTGACCAGATAGCTCGACGCTCCAACCTTCACGCCCTGGCGCGCCAGCTCCTCTTCCCCTTCGTCACACAACAGGACGACGGGCACGTCCTGCTGCTGCGTCAGGCGCAGCTCTCTGAGCACCTCTAACGCGTTCAGCCCCGGCAGCTGAAAGTTCATCAGCAGGACATCATAGCGCGTGCCGCCCTCCTCTGTTCGCAGCGCCGCCAGCGCCAACGGCCCGGTGTGGACTGCGTCCAGATGAATGTGGTCCGCGTGCACGGCCAGATGGCGGCGCGTGTTTTCGATGTCGCGCGATTCGGCTTCGGCGTACAGCACTCGCAACGGATGCATCCGGCGCGTGGCGTCGGCCTGGTAATGATTGAGCGCGCTCGTCAGGATGATCGGCAGGCGCTGCAAATAATCTTTATGCTTGATGACGTAATCGTCTGCGCGAGCCTTGAGCGCCGCGACGGCCGTCTCTTCGTCACCCATGCCCGTGACCAGCACGACGGCCAGCGGCAGCCTGTTTTCGCGTATGTGCTGGAGGAGGGTGAGCCCATCTCCGTCGCGCAGGTGCATGTCCGTGAGCACCAGATCGAGCGGGTCCGAGGCGATGCCTTCCAGCCGCGCCTGCGCCTCCCGGAGCGTGGAGACCGTCTCCAGCCGGATGTCCGGCGCGATCTTTCGCAGTGTGCGCACTGTCAGATCGGCATCGTGCGGATCATCTTCGACGTAGAGAATTTTCATGGACTACCTCGGCGTGTTGTTCAACGCGCCCCAGTATATTTCGACCTGCGAAGCGACTTCGATAAACCGGCTGAACTCCACCGGCTTGACGACGTAGGAGTTGCACCCCAAACGGTAAGCCTCTGCGATGTCCTGATCCTCGGCCGAGGTGGTGAGGATAATCACCGGGATCGTCGAAAACGTCGGATGACCTTTAAGCCGGCGCAGGACTTCGAGCCCGCTGACCTTAGGCAGCTTGAGGTCGAGCAGGATGAAGACAGGGGCCGTCTCGCCCGCCTCCCAGCGACTGATATAAACAAGAGCCTCTTCGCCGTCGCGCGCCTCCTGAATCGGATTGAGCACCCGCTGCTTCTCCAGCGCGCGCCGGGTCAGATCACGGTCTGCGGCGCGGTCTTCGACCAACAAGATCGGCCTCAGCGTATCGTTCATGAATCCACCTGCCCCCCGTTCGGTTTTGGAATCTCCAGATAAAAGGTCGCGCCCCGGCCCGGCTCGCTCTCGGCCCAGGCCCGCCCGCCCATGCGCTCCATCGCTTTGCGAACCAGCGCCAGTCCGACGCCCGTGCCCGGATAATCTTCTGCCGGATGGAGACGCTGAAAAATATCGAAGATGCGGTCGTGGTATTTGAGGTCAAAGCCGATGCCGTTGTCGCGCACCCATAAGACGCAATTGTGCGGATCCTCCGTCGAACCGACCTCGATGCGAGGCTGTGTCGTCCGGCGCGTGAACTTGACGGCGTTGTCCAGATAGTTTCTGA
>JAFBAJ010000516.1 GCA_019247865.1 Acidobacteriota bacterium | reverse complement strand
AGCTCCGACTGGCAGACCTCTTCAAGCCCGGCGCGAACTATCTGGAAGCCATCTCGCGCTATAGCGTCAGCGACCTCAAAAAGCGTCTGGGGCCGGAGGGCGTGGATGATGAATGGATTCAGAATGGAGCCGGCCCGGATGCGGGCAATTATCAGGGCTGGAACATCTCGAAGAAGGGGCTGGCTATCACTTTCGATCCGTATCAGGTCGCTTCCTACGCGGCCGGCCCACAGCGTGTCGTCATTCCTTATTCCGTGCTGAAAGATATCATCAAACCGGACGGCCCGCTCGCTCCGTTCAATAAGTAGGCGGGACACACCAGGCAAACGATGAAGGCCGTGCTCAAAAGCCTGACGTGAGCTTTGCTCGCTCATCTTCACTCAAAAGGAAACGGCGATGTTTAGTCTACGCACTCTCCCATGCCCGAACTGTAATGAGATCATCAACGACAGTATGAGCACTTGTAAATACTGCTCTACTCCGCTGGATCAATTTACCCTGCGTGCCGCGGCCGATATGCAGGAGAAGGTGAACAGCGCCTGTAACGAGGCCAGTAATATACGCAACTATGCGGGGGCGATGTGGGTCTTGTTTCTTGTCAGATTGATTCCGTTGGGCTTCATCGCTCTGGGCGGGTTGATTGGGATGCTCGGAATGTTCCTGATCGTGCCGGTACGCTTAGTCATCTGGCTGATCCGATATGGAGCCATAAAAACAGGCGATGCTGATTTTAGAAAAGCTCGATACAACATCGGCGTGGCGGCTCTGCTCTGGCTGCCCGCCGCCGTCCTCCTCGCTCTTAATGTTCTGGCGCTGATCGGGATGGGCTTAAAATAAGGCCGGAATAGTGTGATATTCGTCAGGGAGTAGTGTCCTAAATTGTTTTTCTTAGTGTCTCTCAGCGACTTCTCTGCGTCTCTGCGTTGAGCTGAGGCTGCACAAGACTCACCGCCGCAGGCGCAGAGTTCACGCAGAGAAAGCGCAGACAGTTGAATTTAGGTCACCACCCGTCAGGGGGTAGTGGGTCAGTTTCAAAAACAGTCTCACGCAAAGGCGCAAAGGCGCAAAGAAAAAGCGCCAAGGTGTTGAGTGCTTCTTGTTTCTTGCGTCCTTTTCCTGGCGTCTTTGCGCCTTTGCGCGAAATTCCTGTGTTTTGATTTTTCAAACTGACCCATTACCCGTCAGGGTGCTCTCTTGCCGCTGCCTCGCATTGCTTGTTATAGTCTCTTTTCGCCCAATCTCAGATGTTCTCGCTGGGCGCGGAGTACTCACGAATGCGGCCCGTGCTGATTCTAATCGTCGCCTATCTGCTCGGTTCGATTCCCTTCGGTTTTCTGATCGTCCGCGCGAAAGAGGGCGGGGACGTGCGCGAGACCGGTTCGGGCGGGACGGGCGCGACCAACGTCACGCGGCGCGCAGGCAAGGGCGCGGGGCTCCTGACGCTCCTGCTCGACGCGTTGAAGGGCGCGCTGGCGGTCTATCTCGCCAGAAAATTTCTGACGCCGGATTTCGGCATCAACTGGTGGGTCGCGGCGGCGGCGTTTCTGGCTGTGGTCGGGCATTGCTTTCCGGTCTGGCTCGGCTTTCGCGGCGGCAAGGGAGTGGCGACGGGCGTCGGCATCTTTCTCTGCCTCTCGCCGCTCGCAGTCGCAGGAGCGGCTCTGGTCTTTGTCCTGACGGTCGCGGCCACGCGTTATATCTCGCTCGGCTCGATGCTGGCGACGGCGGCGTTCCCGCTCTCCGTGTGGCTGCTTGACAGGTTCGTGAGGCCGGTCGAAGGACTGACGGAGATTCTGGCGGCGGCCGTCATGGGAGGCGCGCTGATCGTCTTTATGCACCGCGCGAATATCGGAAGGCTCATGCAGGGCACGGAAAGCAAGTTTAAGTGATTCGTTTGAAATGGTGCGGATTGCGGTCATCGGAGCGGGAAGCTGGGGGACTGCGCTCAGCATTATCGCCGGGCGCGCGGGGCATAGCGTGCGCCTCTGGTCGAGAAACGAGTCGGTGGTCGAGGAGATCAACCACCGCCACGTCAACAGCGCTTATCTGCGGCCTTACGTCGTGCCGGAGAGCGTGCGCGCGACGGACAAGATCGGTGATGCAGTGCACGGCGCAGAGTTCGTGCTGCTGGCTGCGCCTTCGCATGTGACGCGCGAGTTGTTGCTGCAAATGCTGGACTGCGTCTCGCCGCAGATGCTCTT
>JAFBAJ010000508.1 GCA_019247865.1 Acidobacteriota bacterium | reverse complement strand
CAACGCAGACGCCGAGGCCGAACGTATACGCGCGCGCGTGGATGCCGCCGGTGTGACTCCGGAGCAGACCGGAGCGACCGGCGCAGATGTCGGAGCCGCGCCCGCCGCCGGCGCGACGCAGCCCATCGAAGGTGAGCCGCGCTAAGTCAGTCTTGATTATTTAACGGATGAGCACGATTGCGCCGGACGAGCTGTATCGACTAATCAACGAAGCCAACTCGCGCGGCGAGCGCGTGGTCGTCGCAACCGTCGCGCACACGCGCGGCTCCACGCCGCAAAGGCGCGGCGCGAAGATGCTCTTTTTCGCGAACGGCGAAGTCAGGGGCACTGTCGGCGGCGGCTGCATCGAAGCAGAGGTCTGGGCCGAAGCGCGCGAAGCCCTGCGCAACGGCGCGCCCGCCCTGCATCACTTCCAGCTCACAGCCGACGAAGCCAGCGAAGAGGGAATGGTCTGCGGCGGAACGATGGAGATCTTTATAGATGTGTGGGAGAGCGGAAAGACGAACTAGCTGTGCATGATTTTTATCGGAGGTGTTATGGCTGAATCTTTTATCGATAACTACAAAGCGAAGCACAAGCATCCGATGAATCGCCTGACGCATTCGATCGGGATTCCGATGATCGTGTTGTCGCTGCCGCTCTTCTTCTGGAACTGGCGCTGGGCGCTCGTGCTCTTCATCGTCGGGTGGATCCTGCAGTTCATCGGCCACGCCTTTGAGGGCAATCAGCCTGCGTTCTTTCAGAATCCGCTGTACCTGCTCGTCGGCCCGCTGTGGCTCCTGAAGCGCGCGGCCCGCGTCCTGGGTTTCGGCAAAGAGCACGCGCCGGAAAAGCAGCCGAGCGTCCATCGTTAAGTTTTCTGATGCCCGAAGCCCGCGACTCATCTGTCAAAGCTCTTCTCACAGAAGCCATCAGGCGCGTTCTCAAGCAAGCTTCCCTCGCAACTCTGGCTACGCTGATCGAAGCGCCGCGCGGCGTCGGCGCGAAGCTGCTCGTGGAGGAGGACGGAACGCGCGTCGGCACGCTCGGAGAGAGCCTGCTCGACGAGGCCGTCGCACGTCGCGCCGCAGCCTTTCTCTCGTCCAGAGCCGAAGCCTCTACACACTTTGTCAAAGAGTTCGCGCCGGAGCTGGAAGCCTGCGGCGACGCGCGCATTCTGTTCGAGCGCGTCGAGCCGGAGCCGCGTCTCGTCGTCTGCGGCGCGGGCCACGTCGGCGCGGCGCTCGCACGGCTCGCGCGCCAGCTCGGATACAGCACGACGCTCGTCGACGACCGCGCGGATTTCGTCACGCGCGAGCGCTTTCCGGATGAAGGGATCGAGCTGGTGGCGGCATTGAGCTGGACGGAGGCCGTGCGCGCGGCCGTCGGAGCCGGGCGCAACGTCTCCGTCGCGGTCGTCACGCGCGGCCACAGCGAGGATGAAGAGTGCCTGCGCGCTGTGATCTGCGCGCGGCCCGATTACGTGGGGCTCATCGGCAGCCGCCGCCGGACGAGCATCGTGCTGGAGCGCCTGCGCGCGGGCGGCGCGGATGAAAGCATTTTGAAAGAGGTCAGAGCGCCCATCGGCCTCGACATCGGCGCGGTCTCGCCCGAAGAGGTCGCGCTCGCCATTCTCGCGGAGATCGTCGCCGAAAGACGCGGCGGCACGGGCGCGCCGCTCTCCGTGTGGAGACGCGAAAAGCAGGGATGAAGGATGAGGGATGAATTAAAAACTGGAGAGAGAGGGGAAGCTGTGCAGCCTGATGAGAGTCATGCTGTAACAGCTTCCTCTTCATCCACACGTCATTCCCACACGCTTGAGCAGAGCGGGATGTTTCGTGCGCTGTCGCATCGCAACTTTCGCGTCTTCTGGGCGGGAGCTTTTCTCTCGAACGTCGGGACGTGGATGCAGGCCGTGGCGCAGGGCTGGCTCGTGTTGAAGCTGACCGACTCTCCGTTCTGGCTCGGAGTGGACGGCTTTATGGCGACCGCGCCGGGATTGCTCCTGACCCTGGCGGGCGGCGTCTTCGCAGACCTCGTTGACCGGCGACGCCTCCTGCTCTTCACGCAGGTCGGCGCGATGTCATGCGCCTTCGTGCTGGCGATCCTGATCGTCCTCAACGTGGTACACGTCTGGATGATTCTGTTGATCTCGTTCGGGACGGGCTGCTGCTTCGCTCTGGCCGGGCCTTCGTATCAGGCGATCACGATTGACCTCGTCGGACGCGAAGATCTGGCGAACGCGATCTCGCTCAACTCAGCGCAGTTTCAGCTTTCGAGGCTGATCGGCCCGGTCAGCGCTGGCGTGGCTTTGAGCGCGTTCGGTCTCGCGGGCTGCTTCCTGTTCAACGGCCTCTCCTACTTCGCGGTCATCGCCGCGCTCCTGATGGTTCACATCCCTCCGGCGTCGCATGCTGCGGCTCATGCCGTGACGGACAGGCGCGCGTTGTGGCATGACCTGACGGAAGGCTTTCGCTATGTGCTTGGGCGGCCGCGCGTCTCGATCCTGCTGCTCATCTGTTCCGTCACGACCCTCTTCGGCGCGCCGTACCTGTCGCTGATGCCGTACTTCGCGCGCGACATCCTGCACATGGGCGAGAAGGGCCTGGCGCTGATGATGGGCATGTCTGGCGGGGGAGCTTTCTGCGGCGCGGTCGTGCTGGCGTATCTCGGAAATTTCCGGCGCAAGGGCCGGGCAGTGCTCCTGGGCGGGTTCGTCTTCTCGATCTGCCTCATCGGCTTCTCGTTTTCGACGGACGTGCGCGTCTCGCTCGGCTTTATCTTCGGGATGGGATTTTCCGTGGTCTTCACCGTCGCGGTCACGAACACGCTGCTCCAGCAGCTCGTCACGGACGAGATGCGCGGGCGCGTGATGAGCATGTTTATTCTCTCCTTCATCGGCGCGATGCCTATCGGCAACCTCATCGCCGGAGCCGCCGCGTCTCGCTTCGGCGTGCCGCACACGCTCGCCACCGGCGGCATCATCATCACGCTCTTCATGTGCGTCGTCACGATTCGTAATCCGAGACTGCGTGAGCTTCATTAAACGTAATTTTCCTGCGGGTTTGTGCAAGAAAGAAGGGAGCGGGCGTTCTAATGGCGAAACCCGCGTGCAGCCTTTCGCGCGGCCACAGTTTTGGAGGAGAGATTCATGCGATTGAAAAAGTCCGTTTTATTGCTGTTTTCCGTGCTATTTACGCTGGCGGGCGCGAGCCTCAGCGGTGTGCGCGCGCAGGGCGTGATCGTGCCCGGACGCTGCGACCGCTGCCCGCAGCCCATCAACCTGCCGCGCGCCCTGCCCGTCAAAACCATCAACATCCAGACCAAAATCAACGGGCAAGTTGCGACCACGCATCTCGAACAGATCTTTCGCAACGATACCAACGGGGTGCTCGAAGGCACGTACCTCTTCCCGATTCCGGAGAATGCCTCAATCGTCGAGTTTGCGATCTGGGACGGCAACAATCGCCTGGTCGGCGAAGTGCGCTCGCGCGAAGAGGCGCGGCGGATTTACGATGAGATCGTCCGGCGACAACGCGACCCGGGCCTTCTGGAGTACGCCGGCAAGGACTTATTTCAAGCCAGCATCTTTCCTATCCCTCCGCACTCGGACAAGAAACTTGAGCTGACCTACACGCAGGTGCTCAAGGCCGAATCGGGCACTGTCTCGTATCGTTACCCGCTCGGCACGGGGCGGCAGCTCGTCTCCATCGGCAACGTCTCCGGCCGCGTCGAGATCGACAGCAAAGACCCGATCCGCAACGTCTATTCGCCGAGCCACGAGATCGCGCTCGCGCATCACGGCTCGCGCAATGCAGTCCTCTCTTTCGAGGTCAAAGCGGGGCGCGACCCGCAGGACTTTCAGCTCTTCTACGCGCTCTCGCGCGACGATTTCGGACTCTCGCTCCTGACCTACAGAGAGCCTGGCAAGGACGGCTATTTCCTGCTCATGGTCTCGCCGAAAGATGAATTGACCGAGCAGGAGTACGCGGCCAAAGACATCGTCTTCGTGCTCGACACCTCGGGCTCGATGGCAGAGGCTGGCAAGATGGAGAAGGCGCGCTCGGCGCTCCTCTTCGGCATCAAGAGCCTGAGGCCGGACGACCGCTTTAACGTCATCTCGTTCGCGGGCGAAGAGCATTTGATGGAGAGCGGCCTCATCGCGGCGGACGCGCGCGGCCTGGCGCGCGGCGAGCGCTTCGTCAAAAACCTGCGTGCGACGGGCGGCACGAACATCAACGATTCACTGCGCGCGGCTCTCCGGCAGTTCGACGGCGGCGAACGCCCGCAGATGATCGTCTTCATGACGGACGGGCTGCCGACCGTCGGCGAGACGAGCGTCGAACGCATCATCGGCAACGTCCGGCGCGAGCGCACGGGGGGCGTGCGTCTCTTCACCTTCGGCGTCGGCTATGATGTCAACACGGCGCTGCTCGATAAGCTCGCCTCGGAGAACAGCGGGACGGCGGATTACGTCGAGCCGAAAGAGGATTTGGAAGTCAAGGTCTCGAACTTTTTCACGAAAGTGAATTACCCGGTTCTGACAGACCTACAGCTCGACATGGGCGGCGTCGAGACAGACCTCGTTTACCCGCGCAACATGCCCGACCTCTTCAAGGGGACGCAGATCACGCTCATCGGCCGGTACAGCAACGAGCGCGACCTGAACAACGTGCGCCTTCGCCTGACCGGCAAGACCGGACGCGAGACGCGCACCTTCGCCTACGAACAGCTCCAGTTCCCGCTCCGCGGCGAGGGCGATAATGATTTTCTGCCGCGCCTCTGGGCGACGCGCCGCGTCGGCTGGCTGATGGAGCAGATCCGCACCAACGGCGAGCAGAAAGAGCTGCGCGACGAGATCGTCGACCTCGGCACGCGTTACGGCATCGTCACGCCCTACACCTCTTATCTGGCGGTCGAGCCGAACATGGCCGCGCAGCCTATGACCGATATGGCTGCCGCCACCGGCGGGGACCGCGGGGACGCCAATGACCTGAGGATGGAGCGCGGGGCGAAGGACAAGGCAGGATTTGGCGCTTTAGCTCCTCCGGCTTCTGCGCCGAAAGAGGTTGCGAAGACGACGACCGGCATGGCCGCCGTCCAGCAGAGCAAGCGCGACCGGCAGCAGCAGGAGAGCACTGTGCTCAAGAATGAAGACACTTCCTCGGCCGTGCGCAAGGTCGGCGACAAGACCTTCTATCTGGTGCAGGGCGTCTGGACGGATGCGGAGTCCCAGTATGTGAAGATGGCCGAGACGGCTCTGACCTTCGGCAG
>JAFBAJ010000443.1 GCA_019247865.1 Acidobacteriota bacterium | reverse complement strand
ATCGTCGAGAGGCCGAGCGACGCGCGCAGCTCGTTCGCCAGCTCTCCGGCCGTCGCCTGCCGGTCGCCTCTGTCCTTCGCCATCGCTTTGGCAATCGCGGCGCTGAAATCTTCCGGCACGTCACTGACCACTTCATGCAAAGGCTTGGGCACGACCGAGACATGCTCGCGCCGTAGTTCCTGGAGCGTCAGTCCAAAGAACGGCCTGCGCCCCGCGATCAATTCATAAAAGACTGTGCCGAGCGAGTAGATGTCCGCGCGCCCGTCAACTTCCGGGCTCCCGTCGCGCGAAGGCTCGCCCCACTGTTCGGGCGACATGTAATAGGGCGTGCCGAGGATCTGTCCCGCGACCGTCAGCGCCGTCGAGCCGCCCGAATCCGCTCCGGCCAGCTCGCTGATCTTGGCGATGCCCAGGTCGAGCAGCTTGACGGTCGGCTCGCCGCCCGTCGAAGACTTGCCGATCATGATGTTTTCCGGCTTGAGGTCGCGATGGACGACGCCCTGCGCGTGTGCAGCATTGAGGACGCTCATCACTGGCTCCAGCACGTTCAGAGCTTCGGCGGGCGTAAAGCGTCCACGCGCCTTGAGCTCCGAGTCGAGCGTCTGCCCTTCGACAAACTCCATCACCATGTAGATGAGACCTTCGTTCGTCGTGCGGAGGTCGTAGACGGTGACGGCGTTCGGATGACGGAAGCGGCGCGCGGCCTGTCCCTCGCGGCGAAAGCGGCGCAGCCACTCGGCGTTGTTGCGCATCTGCGGCGGCAGGACTTTGATCGCCACGCGGTCGCCGAGCAGGATATGGCGCGCGAGATAGACCGCGCCCATCCCGCCCTTGCCGAGCATCTTTTCGATGTGATACTGCCCGTCGAGCGTCGAGTTGACGATGGAAGTCGGGTCGTCTTCCAACACCTCGCCGTCGAGCGGACAGAAGCTCACGGTGTCCTCATACTTGGTGTTGCATATCGTGCAATATTTCATGGAGAGTTTTGCTCGCTATTAAAAAACTTCAGAACTAGCCACAGAGGACACAGAGATTAAGAGCCATACTATTTTTAATTTCTCTGTGCGCTCTGTGTCCTCTGTGGCTAACTAATGTTTTATCAGTCGAAGCCTAATATCAAAGACGACGGGCCTCGCTTTCCGCTCGTCGCTCAGCGTCACGATCGCATCTCCGTCATCCTGCCCGCCGTTGAACCGGACGGACGCGCGCGCGCCTTGTTGCCGTAACTCCTTGATCTTACGCTGCTCGTCAACCGTTAGTTTACGAAACGTGCCGTCTATCGGCAATGATTCTCCGGCGAAAGGCAGGTCGAGCGCGTCTTCGCTGAAGATGACCGTGAAGACTTCCGTGCTCGGCTCGCTGTTGAGCTTGATGCGCGCGAGGACGGGCACTTCCGTCTCCTGCCCGGCCCTGACAGGAGCCGCGGCGACCAAAGTTCCGAGCGGCATCACGACCGGGCTGCCCTGCTCGTCGTGCCCGAGCATGTACAGAAAACCGTCCGCGCTCGTCTCAAAGGAGAACTGCAAACTCTGTCCGGCCTTGAGCGGCTCGTCGCCGAGCACACGCGTCTGGTCGTCGAGCGCCGATTCGCTGAGCAGCAGATGATAACGCAAAAGCTCTCTTCCGGTCGCGCTCTCGTTGCTGTTCGCCGTCGTGGTCGTCGTGTCCGGCTGCGGCCCTCCGCCCGTCGTCGTCGGCGCGTTGCTCCGGTTCGCGTTGGCCGTCAGGCTCCGGTCAGAGCTGCCTGCGAAACGCTGCATCAAAGCGTAGCTTCCGACCATCACCGCCAGCAAAGCCATCGCCGCCACCGTCAGAGAGACCTGACAGCCGCGCGAAGACATCAGGCCGAGCGTCCATGAGCGTTTCGCCGCGGCGGCTGCGGGCGGCGTCGCGGCCGCCGCGCTGCCCTCCGCCATCCATGCCGAGCCGCTCTCATTCACAGTCACGGCCGCCAGATTTTGCGGCGTCGCGCCGCGCCCCGCGCGCACGGTCTCATTGAGCGTGCCCGCCACTGTCGGCGCATCAACGCGCGAGGATTGAGGCATCATCTGCGGGCGGCTCAAAGCTTCTCTCAGCTCGCGCGCAAACTCTCCGGCGCTCGGCGGCCGCTCGCTCCTGTCCTTCGCCATCGCACGCAGCACCGCGCGCGACCAGAGGGCGGGGATTGACGCGTCAAACTGTTCGAGCGGGCGCGGGCTCTGGCGGCAATGCGCGCGCCGCAGCTCGACCGCCGTGTCCGCTTTGAACGGCAGCTCGCCCGTCGTGACCTGATAGACGACCACGCCGAGCGAATAAATGTCCGCGCGCCCGTCGATCTCGATGCCGCCGTCGCGCGGAATCTCGCCCCACTGTTCGGGCGACATGTAATAGGGCGTGCCGAGCAGTTGCCCTGCGGTCGTGAGCGCGGTCGAGCCCGCCTGCGCGTCGCTGATCTTCGCAATCCCTAAGTCCAGCAGCTTGACCGTCCCGCCCTCCGACGTGAGCATGATGTTCGACGGCTTGAGGTCGCGGTGGACGACGCCCTGCGCGTGCGCTGCATCGAGCACGCTCGCCACAGTCTCGATGATCTTCACGCTCTCGGCGGGAGCGAGCCGGCCGCCGCGCGCCGACATCTCCTCGTCGAGCGTGCGCCCCTCGACGTATTCCATGACGAGATAGTTCCAGCCCTCGCTCGACGTGCGCAGGTCGTGGACGATGACCGAGTTCGGATGGCGAAAGCGGCGCGCGGCCTGACCTTCGCGTTGAAAACGCTTGAGCCATTCACTGTTGCGGCGCATCTCCGGCGGAAGAATTTTGATGGCGACGCGGTCGCCGAGCAGCGTGTGGCGCGCGCGATAGACCGCGCCCATCCCGCCTTCGGCGATAAAAGCCTCGATCTCGTACTGGTTGTCCAGAACGCGGCCGATCATCTCCGCGTGATCGTCCTGCAACACCTCGCCGTCGCGCGAACAGAAGCTCACAGCGTCGTCGTACGTCGTCCCGCATTTCTGGCAGGTCTTCATCCGAAACAGCTTAGCATCACTACAGAGCGATGGCGAGATTCTCTCTTTCCTTTGCGTCTTTGCGCCTTTGCGTGAGAATTATTTTCTCGCAAAGGCGCAAAGACGCGAAGAAGAAGTTTGTTGAGGTTGCTATTTTTTCCTGACCAGAAGTGTCGCCACGTACTCGCCCTTCTTGATCTTGTTGTCCTTCTTGGGATAAGGCGAGAGCCGGACGAGCGTGATTTCGTAGCCGCGATAGGTATAGCTTTTGGGCTCGGTCATCGTGTTCAGCTCGAACGAACTGGTCTTGCTGATGCCGACGCGCGCCGTCAGCGTGATCTTCCCGTTGCCGGCCCAGATGCAGTCCACACCCTCCGGACAACGCGAATCCTCCTTCACGCTGGCAAACTCAAGGCGCAAGCCTCCCTCTTTGACCAGCACCGTGCCGCCCGCCCGCAGATCGAATTCGCGTTCCACATGCACCTTCCTCTGCGAGCCGGCCGCGTCTGCCAATCCCGTCAACGAAAATATCAGAGCACAGATTATCAAGAGCCTGGTTTTCATGATGCCCCTTCCCGGCGCGCTTCTTATGGATAAACTTCGCGCGCGTACTCTTCGACCATGCGGTGGCTGTTGAAGGCCGGGAGCAGGGTCTGGATGGAACGCTTCATCATCGCCACCCAGCGGCGCGGCAGTCCCTCCGCGTCCTGCTCGTAAAACTGCGGCACGACCTCCTCCTCCAGCACGCGGTAGAGCGATTCGACATCCTCCGCATCCGTCAGAGCATCGTCCGTGCCCACCGACGCGTCGCCGATGGCCCAGCCGTTCGTCCCGTCGTAGCCTTCAATCCACCATCCATCGAGGATCGAAAGATTCAATCCTCCGTTCATCGCGACCTTCTGCCCGCTCGTGCCGGAGGCTTCGAGCGGTCTGCGCGGGACGTTCAGCCAAACGTCCACTGATTGAACGAGCTGGCGGGCGATTTCTTGATCATAATTCTGCAAAAAAACCGCGCGCTGCATGACGCGCTGGTCATATTCCCAGACGGCCATCTGCTGCAGGGTCAGCTTGGCCTCCTGATCCTGCGGGTGCGCCTTGCCCGCGAAGATGAACTGCACGGGCCGCTCTTCGTTCTCGATCAGGCGGAAGAGCCTTTCCGCATCCGTCAGGAGCAGCGTCCAGCGCTTGTAGCCCGCGACGCGACGCGCAAAGCCGATGGTCAGCGCCTCCGGATCGAACATCGTCCGCGCGGCCTCTGTATACGCGGTGCTCTCTTTGCGCAGCAGGCGCGCGTGGAGCGAGCGATGACGGACGAAGGAGGCGAGATACTGTTTGAGCAGACGATGTGTGTCCCACAGCTCGCGGTCCGGAATCTGCTCGACGCCGCGCGCCCAGGCATCTTTGTCGCTCGCGCGCGCGGCCCAATCCGCGCCGATATATTTCGCAAACAGCTCGCGCATCATCGGCGCGACCCAGGTCTCTGCGTGGACGCCGTTGGTGACGGAGATGATGGGCACGTCCTCGACCTGGGTTCCGGCGGGCCAGAGGCGCTGCCACAGGGCGCGCGAGACTTCGCCGTGCTTGCGGCTGACGCCGTTGACCGAGCGGCACATCTTGATCGCCAGCGGCGAAAGCCCGTACCACTCCATGTCATCATTCGTGTCCACGCGCCCGAGATCGAGAAACTCGTCGTGCGTCAGCTTCAAACTCTCTTCATACGAAGAGCCGAAACATTTTTCGATGAGCGAGGCCGGGAAAGCATCGTTGCCGGCGGCGATCGGCGTGTGCGTCGTGAAGACGCAGCGCTCGCGCACGATGCGCGCGGCGTCGACGAAGGTCATGCTGTCGGGGCCTGAGGTCATCTCGCGCGCCAGCTCCAGCGTGAGAAAGGCCGAATGGCCTTCGTTGAGATGAAAGACGTGCGGCTCGATGCCGAGCTTGCGCAGGAGCCGCACGCCGCCGATGCCGAGTAGCATCTCCTGCACGACGCGCGTCTCGCGGTCGCCGCCGTAGAGGTGGCCCGTCACCCAGCGATCCGTCTCCTCGTTCTCTTCGATGTTCGTATCCAGCAGGTAGAGCTGCACGCGCCCGATCTCCACACGCCAGACGTGCGCGCGCACGACTCTCTCGCGCATCAAAACTTCGACGAAGAGCGGCGCGCCGTCTTCATCCATGACCTGATGAATGGTCATCTCGGACGGATGCGATTCGCCGTAGTGCTCCTCCTGCCAGCCCTCGCGCGTGAGGCGCTGGCGAAAGTAGCCGTACCGGTAGAGCAGGCCGACGGCGACGAGCGGCAGGCCGAGGTCGCTCGCAGACTTGAGATGATCGCCAGCCAGAATTCCGAGGCCGCCCGAATAGAGCGGCAGAGAGTTA
>JAFBAJ010000369.1 GCA_019247865.1 Acidobacteriota bacterium | reverse complement strand
TCACTGTGAAGAGTGCCGAGGCTTTGTTCTCATCTCGCCCTTCGCGCCGCACGAGCGCATCGAAGAGTTGGATGAGCAGGCGCTCCCACTCGCGCAGACGCCCCTCGACGATGAGGACGAGCTGCTGCATGTCTTTCAGCAGTTCGTGCTTCTGATACCAACTGATGTAGGCAGCGCACTCGTCGCGCGCCGCCTGCTGGTATTGCTCCACCCAGATGACGAAGCTAAAAAGTGATGTCCGACGGCTCGCGCGCAACTCCTGTATTGCCGAGCGCTGTCGGCCGCTCCGCTCCGGCTGCTCGCGGGCAGCGGCGGCGATGAGTTGCCTGATGACCTCTTGTATTGTGCGCAGTGGTCCCCGACTGCTCAGCATCCACGTCAATTCGGTGAACAGCCGCGTCAGAGGCGTGCCCTCGCTCGGTTCGTCGGACGACTGTGGGAACTCCGTGCGCCCCCGCTTCAGCTCACCGATGAAGAGGTCATCCACCTTCTTCCGCAGGCGCTCGGAGACGGTTTCGAGCACTTGGCGGCGGCCCTGCTCGAAGGTGCGCTCGCCACCGTCGGGGCCAAGATAGTGTCTCATGACCTCTTCAAGCTGGTCTGCGAAGCGGTCGCGCGACTGCTCTTGGCTCTCCTTGGGGCCCCTAGTCCGCGCGTTCTCCTTATATGTCTTGAGCAGAACTTCGCCCTCCGGCACCTTCGACACGTCCGGCTCGGTCAGTGAGACGAAGGGATTGACGTAGGTGAGCTGCACGGCTCGGAGGTCGTCGAGGCTAACCCGGAAGTCGGCGTTGGAAAACTCGTACCAGTCAGTGATGATCTGTTCTGCGTAGAGTGCGCGACGCGCGAAAGCTTCATTGTCGTCCTCTGATCTGACCAGTAATTGATCAAACAGGTGGAGCAGATTGCGAAGCCTTTCGCGCCCGACGTGTTCACGATCTGCCGTAGCGCCAGCGTGCAACCGCTCCACATGGCCGTTTCTCTCCACGGGCGCGGCGGCGCGGCGAAGGTACTCGGCCACCTGCTCCCAAGCGAACATCTGCTTGAAGGTCGCGGTCGGGACGCAAACGCGCGCCGCGCCGAAGGCCGATGCGGGAGCGTATTTGTTGACCGCTCGTTGTAGAAGCATCGGGCCAGAGTCGGCATCAAAGTATGGCTCCATCGCCGTCGCCGTCGAGGTGAAGAACTGCTGGCGCTGCTCCTCCCTCGAGCAATCGCGGCCGATATAAAAAAGGTTGTCGAATAAACGGCCCCGGGCCGTCGCCACCTGCTGTCCATTGCGGTCGTAGAACACGCGCGAGGAAACCATCCTGCTGTTAACGAGGTCAACGTACCGGTCGCTCTCTGGGATGCCCTGCTCCTGCACGCGCTCCAACTCACGCAGCAGGCTGTAGGCGCGCCCTTGGCTGATGCCGCTCAAGTCCATGTGGATGCTGGGCAGCACGATCACGCCGGTAATAATGAGCTTGGCGGAGTCGCCAGCGGCGAGCCGCGTCAGGTAGGCCGCATCAATCAGCGCCCCCGCGCCCGTGCCGCCCGCTGCGGAGGCCACCAGCCAGATGTTCACGTCCGCGCCTTTGGTTTGGTAGGAGAGTTCCCGGATGATGGAGCGTAGGCGTTCAACGATCTTCTCCGCGTTCTTGAACATCGCGTACCGCCCGATCTGCCGCTGCTGTGCCGCGCCCGTAACAACATTGAGCTGACTTTCCCGAACGTTCCGGCTAAACCAGGGCGCGTGAAACCAGTCCTTGAGATGGGGATAAGCATCGGGGCTACCCGCTGGCGAAAGGTAGTCGTAGATGTGTCTTTTCAGGACTGGCTCATAGTCGCCGAGGTAAAAGTATTCGGTGTACCGGTCGAGTGAAGAGGAAGTGTCTTCGCTCCGCGCCAACCGCTCCTCGGCCTCCCCGCCGACGAGTTGCACCTTCTGGCCGGGCCGCCAGTCGGCGATGGTGTCGAAAAGCAGGAACTTCATGGTTTCGGGCATATGAACATGCTTGAGCACGGCCAGCTCCTTGAGCGCGGTGAGAACGTACGCGCCCGTGCCACCGAAGCCCATGACTAAGCCCTTCATGCCCGCGGAAGAGAGTTCACGCGGACGACGGCGCAGCCGGTAGAGATCGCCGGCCGCCGTGCGGAGTTCCACTACCCCGGACTTGATGCGAACGTCCTTGGTTTCGCTCCGACGCAGCGTCACGAACTGAGGGGGCTCGCCGAGCGGTCGCACCTCAAAGAGCAGAGGGTTGGTGCGCGGCACCTCCAGTGGGACGAAGCCGCGAGACTTGTCAGGTCGTAGCGTAAGGCCGTAGTCGGTCAGCGTCGCCCAGAGGCGCAGTTTGGGGATTGAGTCCGGCAGGACGTTAGCGAGCGCGTCGAGTGGGAGTTGCTTGGGCTCGGGTGCATTGAGGCGTCTGCCGTCGAGCAGGCCGCTGGTTACGAAGGATAGCAGCGCATAGGCTTCGGTCGCCTGCGCTTCATCCGGCAGCCGCCGTGCCGCGCCCGCGAACCAGTGCGCCAACCCCCTGTGGGCAACAGGGTCTTCCAACAGCTTGCCCAGCACCAACCGCAAACGCTCTTCTATAGCCTGTAGCGCGCCGGGCGGGGTGGTCAGTGCCAACCACAAAATCTCTTCTTCAAGGATGATGGTGACAGGCGCGCCGCTATGCGCCTCCGTTATCAGCGCGTGCGCGGCCGCGAGCCGGGACTTGTTCGTGGCAAGGGCCGACCGCAACTCGCGCGCGGCGGCAGGCGTGAGCGTGATCCAATCGGCCGTGCGCGTCTCGACCAACTGGCTGAACCAGAGGTCAGCCTCCGCCGCGGCGTCGAAGGGCGTCAGTTCCAGCCGGGCCGCGCGCAACAGCTCCGGCTCGATCCTAGTCGCCAGCGAGACGAGTTCCCCGAGGCGCACGGCGTCACGGTTGCACAGTTCCAGATAGGCGATCACCTCCCGCATGTCTGACGCCGTGGGCATGCGACTCTTAGTACTCCTCTTTAGCGCGCCGGACGCTGGACGCGGTGGTACAGCGATCCCACTGGATGACGGTCAGAGCCTTCACCAGTCCCCTCGGCCAGCGGTAGCGTGGGTAAGGTACCAAGGCGAGCAGCGGACACGCCGCCAAATATAACTCTTGGGCTAACTGCAACCAGTCTCGCGCCGCCGCGCGCCGTAGCGAAAATGACGGCGTGGCGATTCCCAGATCACTGAGCAGTAACACCGGCGTCGCACGTGGCGGCGACCGGAAGGGAACGAGTCTCGTGTCGACCTCAGTCTCGACCCCGAATACGGGGCAGTCCTTGAAGTAGAAGACCTCCACCAGTTCGTGCCCGACGACCGACCGCAGGGCGGCTATCAACTGCCAGCAGTCCCGTGCGAAGGGAGCCATACCTTCGCCGACGTCGACCAGCACGCGGCAGCCCCGCGCCAGCGTCGGCGTGTATATGCGAGGCAACTCGGCCGGCGTTGTGCCGCGCGCGAGAACCTCCAATGCGTGCGGCACGTCCACAGCCCCAGCCGCACGCCACGTCGCCGCTACCTCGCTCAACACACCCCGCGTCCACTGGGGCAAGAAGAGCGGGAGATGTCGCGGGCCAGCCGGAGCGGCGCGCTCCCATGCAGGCCAAGAGGGCGCGGCCGGAGGCGCAGTTTTCTTCGCCGCCCGGACGTACTCGACTTCGGGCTCGACCACGTCGTATTCGAGGTACTCGGTAGCGGGCGATTCGACGGCGGGCTCAGATGCCTCCGCCCTAGCTTCGCGTGGGTCTGCCTGTACGGACGGCGGCTGAGGTCCGACCTCTTCAGGTTCAAGCAGCCGTTGCTCCTCGGGCGTCGGCGCAGAGCCGGGGGGCTCGATTCTGAACCCGAGCAATCCGGCAACGGCGGCGGTCTGCAGGTCATCGCCGCCCAAGGCCGCGACAGCGCGCGCCAAATCACCGATGAAGATGTCGCTGCCGTGCTGCCTCATCCTTCCACGCGCTTGTCAAAGACGGCCGTCTGAATAATTCTCCACTCGGGCGTGTCTCCCGGCTCGATATCGAGGTCGAGGCAGGCGCGCACGGCGTCAAGGTATTCGGGCGTGCTCGGCGTCGGCCTGCCCTGCTCCGAGGCGTCAGCCCTCATCGCCAACACCCTCGCGGCGAGTTCCTCGAATAAACCCCGTCGCCGTTCCCGCTGGTCTGGGAAATGCCGGCTGGCTATCTCGAACAACCGGGCCGCGTCCGGCGGCTCAAGCCGGTGGATGATGCAGCGGCGCAGGAAGGCGGCCGACAATGCGCGCTCGTTGTTAGAGGTGATGATAACCAATGGCGTCAGCTGCGACCTCACTTGGTGCTCTGTCTCGGTGATGACGAAGCGCTGCGAACCGATGGCGACCAGAAGGTCATTTGGCACATCGGGGTCGGCTTTATCAATCTCGTCCAGCAGCACGACGCTCGGGTGGAGGTAACCGCGCAGCGTGCCGTTGTGATGAACGCCGCCGGCGTCGGTCGACGGGACGTTCGAGTCGGGCACGGCAGGGCGGCCGCGCCGGAGTGCGTCCAAGGGGTCAAAGGCCCACCACAGCACGCGCGGCTCAATGTATGAGGTCAACTCTTCCACCTCGCTCCGAGCCTGCGCGTCGCGCAGCCTACGCACAGCGTCGAAGCTCCACATCAAGTCCTGCGCGCTGGTGCGCGAGGTAATGACCTGCTCAAAATAGTTCCAATTCATTACCCGCGCCACGAACGCGGCGAGCGAAGACTTGCCCGAGCCGGGCGCGCCGGTCAGCAACAAGGGGCGACCGGTGGCGAGTGCCACCTTGACGGCCAGCACCGTCGGGTCGCGCTCCGCCGGCGCGGTGAAGACGTAGAACGAGCCGTCGCGCAGGTCGCGCCCGGCGGCGGGCTCCCCGGTCGCGGGGAGCAGCGGGTGCTCGGGGTCGAACTTAGTGGCGTATGTCATCGGGCAAACCTTTGCGGGTCGTCGAGCCTGTCGAGCGACTCGCCAATCAGTTTCAGCAGGTGACCGTACTCCGCTCGCGCGACGTCTTCGGCCTCAAGGTCGAGGGGCGGCGCGAGGAAATCGGCACCGGGGAATTCGAGATCGGCGAACTCCGACGGCGTCAGCGTTTCACCGTGGATAAAGAGCGTGACTTTGGGGAACTCGTCAAGGATAGTTTGGGCCCTGCCTTTATCGACGGCGTCGAGCGGGACGATTAAGAAGACCGGCTTGCCTTCGCGCTCCCTCTCTTCGACCTTCCGGCAGACCCTCTTTTTGACCTCTTCATACTTGCCTTTCGGTGGATGGTAGAAGAATTCCTGATACAGGCAACTTATGACGTGCCACAGGAAACTGTCCTGACCGCCGGGGAGTGTCCCGACCCCGCCGTCAAGATTCGAAACGTAGACCGTGCAGGCGCGCAAGTGACAGTAGCCGCGCAGCAGATACATCCGCTCGCTCAGTTCCCACTCACGCGCCCACGCCACGGCCCGCGTTCTGGGTACGCGCGCTGCGATGTCAGGCAGTTTGCCTGCGGCCTCGGCGTTGACCCAGCAGAACGGGAAGACCAAGTCGAGCAACAGCGAACGCTGGCATCGGTCGAGCTGTTTGAGCCGCAGCCCGTCCAGCACTTCGCGCAGCCTGCGGAAACGCAGGTCGCTCGTTTCTGACTCGGCCCCGAGCAGCGCGCGGACGATCATTTGCGCGCGATCTATCTGAGCCCCCACAAGCAACGACCCGACCTTCAGCACGTCACTAATTCTTTTCAACTCGTCGTCGATAAACGGCCCGCAAAACAGCGAGAAGAGATACTCTTCGATTTTATGCCGGGGAGTGCGCGCGGGGAGCAGGCGGAGGTGTGAAAGCAGGTCTTCTATAATCTCATGCGCGTTAGTTTCGGTAAGCCTCCGTATTTGTCTTTCGGTAATCTGCTGCGGCCCCATCCGCTCCCTCAACTTCTCTTCCGTTACTGGGGGGAAGCTCACGGGGAGCAGCAGCATCCCGTCAGGATAAGCGCGCTGCCGTTCCTGTAATAGCGTTACCTCCTGCTTGACGTAATCTGAATGGGTGGCAGCTTCGGAGAGCAGAACTATCGCCGCATCACAGCTCAACATCCACTCTCGAATCACCTCCCGCCACTGCTCCCCAGTCAGAAGGTTCTCCCTATCCAACAGGACTTCGAACGTCGCCGCCCCATCATCGTTCTGAACCTCAGTCAGCGCTTGATGAAGGCGTTCGAGAAAACAGGCGGAGAGCGGGTCTGTAACTTTAGTGCTGTGGCTGATGAAGACTTTGGGCCTATAGTGAGAGCCGTGCATTGGTTAATGTATCTAGACTGACGTGGGGAATACTTGTCAACGACCGAACAATGACCGCTGCGCCTGAACGGTTTATATAATCCAAGCCTCCCAGAAATAGGCGACCTGAGACGGGCTTTCCGCGGCTCCGAGAGCGAATTATAGCAGGTTTCACTTGAATGTGAACGAGGCTTAGCCGTTCTGTTTCAATCCTCCTCATACCCTAAGAAGTTAACGGCATTCTGGTCCAGATTCTCCCGCCCGTGGTCATACCTCATGACAGTCTTTGGGTCTTTGTGCTTACTCATCATCTGCACCTGCCTATAAGTCAAACCGGTGTCCAGAGCGCGTGTGATGGCAGTTCTTCTCAAATCATGTGGCGAGACATCTCCGATCCCGCCGAAGCCAGCCCACTTCTTGATGATCTTCTGCACCATCCGTGGTGAGAGTCCCTTATTGAACTCCAGCGTCCGGTAGTTCGTGTGCGGCTGAAACAGAAAGGCATCCTCCCCGTCGCTGTGCAGCGTCGCTCTGCGTCTGGTATCCAGCCTCGTATAGTCATCAATCGCCTGTTTCACATCCTTCGGCAAAGGCCAGACCTCCTCCCTGCCCCCTTGATCTTGCATCGCAGAGTCCACCGCCCGTGGCTCCATTTGACAGACGAGGCACGCAGCGCACACACCTCTGCCACTCGCAGAGAGAGACGGAGCATGACCAGCATCAGCGCATAGTCTCTGGCTCCTTCGGCCCTCTCCCTGTCAGGCCCAGAGAGCAGATACCTCACCTCCTTTGCAGTCAGCGCGCGGCCGGCAGGCTCCGTTGGCAACTCCGGCGGTGGCACCAGCTTTGTCGAGGCAGGGTTGAGCGGGACAGCTCCAGCAGCCTTCAGATATTCGAAAAAGGATCGGATGACAGAGAGCTTGAAGGAGACTGTGGCCGCGCGTTTTCTGCCGGAGCGCAGGTGGTCCCGCCAGCGGAGCACATCAGCAGGCACAACCTCTGCCGGGTGCTTGCCTCCAACGAACTGGAAGAAGTCAGAGACAGCTCTGCGGTATGCCCTACGGGTTTCTTCCGAGACTGATTTATTGATGAAGGGAGCAGCCGAGCGAGGGTCAAAGCGCTTGGGGGCGAGGCTCTCGTCCTGCTGCTTTTGAGCTAGAACATAGTCGGGCATCTGGTCAGGCTTTCTCCTCAAAGCTATTTTAAGGGCCAGAACGCCCGCAATCATGGACTAAAGCTCATCAAGAGTCAATAAAGTTATTCGTAAAATATGTATTATCGGAATTACCATAATAAGGAGAGGGTTTCAGTAGGCTAAATACAAATATTCTTATAACTTGAAGACGTGAAACGCTTCGTGAAACCTACTCTGGAGCGGGCAAGCAAGTATCGTGAATGGGACAATCTAGCATCTTGAGTCAGGTTAGATTTAGCCCTCTGTCTGCTCTTGTCTATTAGGAGCATCTGTCTTGGAAAGATTGGGATGCTTGCATTTCGCCATGCCCTTCTCTTTTCCCTCTGGGTAGTACCAGCCGATGCCAGCGCACTCAGGACAAGCTGTAGCGTCCGTAGCGGGCACGGAAGACTCGCTCTGCGCGCTCTCGGCCGCGAGCTGTTGCTTGTCTTTTTTGAAGAGCCTGCGGCGCAAATGCTCGGCGAGGAACGGCCCGGCGGATGAAACTGTGGTACGGGCGGCGGCGATCTGGCCTTCGAGCATGATCACTTCGATTACTTCCCCAAACTTCTCAAGCTCCGCTCTGGTAGCCTCTTTTCCGGTCACCTCTCGGATCAGTTTTGCAACTGTGCGAAGGAGCTGTGGCGCAGCCTCATCATCATCATTCTCAGTATTTGTCTTTAAAAACGTCTTAGCTTCGCCCGAAGTCGTTTCCCTGCTTTCATTTAAACTATGCCTAGTCTGACTACTTTCTAGGCTGCCTAGTCTGACTACTTTCTGGGCATGGCTAGTCTGACTAGTCTGACTACTCTGACTAGGCATACTTACCGCTTCTTCGGGCAGCCTTACCTCGTACTCGTTTCCCTCGTGTTCACCGGTGATTTGCCGAACTTGGATCAAGCCAACAGCTATTAGGTGCGAGATATTGGCTTCGAAAGTCACGCGCGCGCCGATGTCTGCCTTCTTCATAAGACGAGGGCGCGAGATGCGCACCGTGCGCGAGGGCGTAAGCGCACCGCGCGTGAGGACATATAGAGCGTCATAGAGCTGCTTGCTTTTGCCTTTGAATAGGCCAGAGGGAAGCGCCGTTCTCGTGATGGAGTTCGCTACCTTCGCGTAATCGCGTACTGGCGCAGCTGGCGGGGCCGCAAGGGCAGGGGATAATGCTTTTTCACCATGCCTAGTCTGACTACTCTGACTAGGCATACTAGGCTGACTAGGCATAGTTAGCGGTGCAGGTTCTGTTTCAGCCGGAACGATTAGATCATCGTGTGGAAGTCTTAATGCCGGGGGAACTGAGAGTCCCAACGGCTTCTTGGCACCCGGCTTGCGCAGGGCATCATCTGTTTTAGGCTTTGTGTCGGCCATTCTTTACCTCTAATTTACAGCAGAGAGTTTTTGCCTGGACATCTGTAGCCGGTCGAGCACCTCATCGGTCAGGCTCCAGAGTTGGTCTGCGGCCCGGTGCGTCTTGGCATAGAGCACCGCCGGGAGCTTCTGCGAGGGAGCTTCTGCGACCTTTGAATAGTCATGCAGGTTCGTATCGAACACATGGCCCACCAACTCGATGGCCTGCTCGACCGCGCCGCGCGACTCCGCCGACAGGTTGCGCTGCGGCTTATAGAGATTGATTACGGCACCGAGCATTTGGAGATCGGAGTTCACATTCTTGCGTACCTGCTCGATGGTGTAGGCGAGGTCCGAAAGGCCCTGTAAACCCATCGCGTCTGCCGCGCACGGCACGAGGACGAAGTCAGCGGCATAGAGCGCGGCCGTCAGGAGCTTGCCGAGTTGGGGAGGGCAGTCAACGAAGACCAGATCGTAAGCCCTGCCGTGATCTTTGAGCTGATTGCGAAGGCGATGCGTCAGATAGTCAGGCTGCATCTCGAAGCGCGCCAAGCGAATGTCCGCCGGCACGAGGTCGAGGCCTACGACAGGGCTCTCGACAATCGCGTCGTCGAGCGGCAAAGGCTCCATCTTAATGCCGGCAGGGGACTCAGGCTCGATCAGAACGTGTGAGAGCGTGGCCTCGTAGACATCCGCATCGACCCAGCTGCTCGTCAGGTTTCCTTGCGGATCGCAGTCGACGACAAGCACCTGATAGCCGCGCAGCGCGCAGCAGGCCGAGAGCTCGCGCGTGAGCGTAGTCTTACCGACGCCCCCTTTCTGGTTGGCGATGGCGATTGTGATCATGCCGCTTTCTCCATAATCACATTGCGCGTGCGCGGCCTTCCGACTTTGCGCGGCACGTATCCCTCCAAATCCGCCGCTGGAATCTTCCAGATCGGCCCGCGCTCGGTCTGCTTTTCATAAGCATTAGGGAAGTCGCCGCGCGCGCACCAGGAGCGGACAACTCTGGGAGCGACCCCAAGACGAGCTGCCACTTCGGATGTAGATAATTCCTTTTCCAAGTCCATTTCTATTTCCATAGCGGGCCACCTTAGCGCGAAGTGTGTAGGCTGTCAATGAAATTATCCGCACGGGGCGATTTTCCTCTTGACAAACCAAAACGTTAGGTTTATTGTGCTGAACATGCCGACGGTGATTCAACAAAACGGGTTCGACGTGATGATATACATCAGAGATGAGCATCCGCCCGCACATGTTCACGTCTGGAAGGCCGAAGGCGAAGTCATCATCCACTTAGAAACGCCCGCGGTGCATGAAGTCAAGAGGATGTCCAGACCCGACGTGCGCGCGGCGCTGGCGATAGTAGAAGAGAACAGGGAAATGCTGTTGGGAGAATGGAGGCGCATACATGGTTAAGTTAAAGATGAGCGACGAAGAGTTTGAGCGTCAGTACAGGGAAGCGGTCAAGCGCGGCGAAGAGTCAATGAAGACCGAGCCGCAGGCGCGCAGTGCGCGCTATGATCACGAGAGCGACCGGCTCATCATTGAACTCAAGAACGGTGCGACGTTTATGATCCCGTGCGATCTTGTGCAGGGGCTTCGCGGGGCCGATCCTGAGCTGGTCGCTGAAGTCGAGCTACTGCCACGCGGCGCTGCACTGCATTGGAAGACTCTTGATGTGGACTTCAGCGTGGCTGGACTGTTAATGGGACTGTTTGGCACGAAGACCTGGATGTCGGAGTTGGGGCGACAGGGCGGCAGCGTGCGCTCAGAAGTCAAGGCCGCGGCCGTGCGTGAGAACGGCAAGAAGGGGGGCAGGCCTCGAACAAAAGAGAGAGGGAAGAAGGCCAGTTGAGTTGAAGATTGATAGGTAGAAAATGCGCAGCCACACTCCTCTTTTTCGGGTTATTTTATAACAACGAATAGTGTACAGATAAAGCGAGCGGCCGCTGAAGTCCTCTCTTTCAAGAACTCTGCCCCCATGCTCGTCGGGCATGTACAGACATTTCTTTGGAGCCGGTAGTTCCGGAGCCTTTTTATCTTGAGGCAGGTGCGCAATTGGATAAGACGAATGATAAAACTCTGGATATTATCCTCGGGAAAAAGCAGCCCAGACTGCCCGCTGAACAATCGCCAGATGAGCCAATAAACATTAGCTCTTTAGGGGGGTGGCTATGGGATGTATCACGTACGTTACAGGGTGAAATAGAACCTTCAAAACTTAGAGACTTCATTTTTCCGCTCATCCTCTACAAGCGGCTCTCAGATCTTTTTGAAGACTTTTCTAGTCAGGCCAATAAGGGTGATGAGACTGATAGAGAAATTTCTTCGACGGATTATCTGGAACGTGACAGGACTCAATCTAAAGGCAACTTCTATATCCCGCCTCAGTTTAACTGGAAGGCCATAAGCGTTCATCTTGGACCTGATCTCGGTTACTTCATGAATGAAGCTATGCGTGTGGTGGCGAGAGAAAACCCGTCGCTGCAAGGCATACTTGATGCCTTCGATTATCACAAGGGACTTGGGGAGCAAGGATTAGTTGATAATAGCCATTTAGTTCGCGTGGTTTCTGCGCTCAGCTATCATCGCCTCGGTGAAAACA
>JAFBAJ010000285.1 GCA_019247865.1 Acidobacteriota bacterium | reverse complement strand
ATAGATCAGCGATTGCGTTACCAGAGCCTGGCGCGCCTCGGTCGAGCCTTCGAGCCGCTCGATCTTAGGCGTGATCTCAAAGAGCAGGGCATTGGAGAGCTTGCGCACATCATTAAAACGGCGCTCGGCGCGCAGGCGGCTCGCTTCGGCACGCCGCGCCTGCCAGACGGTCGCGAGGATGCCGCCGAGTAAGCTCAGTACGATGAGCAATCCTGCGACCACTGCTACCTTGTTGCGATTGACGAATTTCGCGGCGCGATAGGAGAGCGTGTCGGGCCGCGCCAGCACGGGTAGGTCAGAGAGATGCCGCCGGATGTCTTCTGAAAATTGTTCCACTGAAGAATAACGACGCTCCGGCTCTTTCTTCAGAGCCTTGAGGGCGATGTTGTCGAGATCGCCTCTCAAAGTCTGCGTTCTGATTTTGGGCTCTTTGGTTTTCGGTCTCTGGTCTTTGGTCCTGGCGCTGCCCTCGCGCGTCAAAGCCTCGCTCGGTCTCTGCGGGTCTGTCTCAAAGATGACCTGCATCAGCTCCTGCGCGCTGTGATGTTTGGTTTCAAACGGGCGGCGCTCGGTCAGCAGTTCGTAAAAGATGACGCCCAGCGAGTAGACATCCGTCGCGGTCGTGACCGACTCGCCGCGCAACTGTTCGGGGCTCGCGTATTCCGGCGTCATCGCGCCGAGCCTGGTCACGGTGTGCGAGCTGTCGTCCGCGAAATCAGGAGTCAGCAATTTACTGATGCCGAAATCGAGCAGCTTCGGCGTGCCCTCTTGCGTGACCAGGATGTTCGAGGGTTTGAGGTCGCGGTGGATGACCAGGTTGCGATGCGCGAAGGCGACCGCCTCGCAGACTGTGCGGAAGAGCTGCAGGCGGTCGGTCAGTGTGAGCTCTTTCTCCGCGCAGTAATCATCAACGGGCACGCCTTCAACGTACTCCATCACGAGAAAAGGCAAGCCGTCATCTGTAGTCCCGGCGTCTAAGAGCCGCGCGATGTTGGGATGCTCAAGCTTGCTGAGAATCTGTCGTTCATGTGCGAAGCGGCGGCGAATGTCCGCTGTGTTCAATTCGCGTTTTAAGAGCTTGATGGCCGCGCGCTGCTGGAACTTGCCGTCGTCTCTCTCGGCCAGATAGACCGCGCCCATCCCTCCGCGCCCCAGCTCGCGCACGATCTTGTAACTGCCGATCTTCTGTCCGGCGAGCGCGTCCGGCACATCCTCTTCGAGGAAAAAACTGGACGAGAGCGCGACGGCCGGAGCCGCCAGAAACTTTTCCGCGTCCGGTTCGGCTGCGAGCAGCGACTCGACCTCACACCGCACTTCGTCCGCGAGAATCTCCGCCACAAATTTGCGGCGGCTCGCCGGGTCAAGCTCCAAAGCTTCATTGAGCAGGTCTTCGACCTGTCGCCATCTCTCAGAGTTCATGCAGATAAACGCGGGAAGTTGAAGCGGAAACTGACACCCACTCCTTCAGCGCCTTCGGATTTTCTTTGTTTGCGTCCTGGCGTGAAACATTGAGGGTTCACGCCAGGACGCAAGAAAAGAAAGACTAAAGCCGCAAATGGTTGAGTCGTTGATTGCTTGAGTTTTGAAACGCATTCTTATTCTGCGGCCAGCTCGCGATAGAGCCAGAGCCGCGCGGTTTTCCAGTCACGGAGGACAGTTCTGGTCGACACGCCGAGGACTTCCGCGATCTCTTCATCCGTCAGGCCGCCGAAGAAACGCAGCTCGACGATCCGGCTCTTGCGCTCGTCAAATTTCGCCAGCTCTTCGAGTGCTTCATCCAGCGCGACGAAATCGGCCGCGCGCTCTTCGAGCGGAATCTGCACGTCTTCGGTCGAAAGCCGCACGGCTGACCCACCGCGTTTTCCGGACGCACGGCGTCGCGCGTGGTCTACCAGCACGCGCCGCATCATGTTGGCCGCGATGCCGTAAAAGTGTGCGCGGTTCTGCCACGAGACGCGCGTCTGGTCAACGAGTCTCAAATAGGCTTCGTGCACGAGCGCGGTCGGCTGCAAAGTGTGCCCGCGATTTTCGCGTTGCAGATAGCTGCGCGCCAGACGGCGCAGCTCGTCATAGACGAGCGGCATCAGGCGCGCGGGAGCTTCCGCGTCGCCTTCGCTCCAGTCGTGCAGGATTTGTGTGACCTCGTGTTGCGGCTCTTGGCTCATGAGAAACGGGCTCGTGGGAGCGTGATGGATTGTAACTTGCCCGACTTTTTTCTCCAAAAAATATTTTGACGGAGGTGTCAGTTTTCCGCGCGGCCTCTCGCGTTAGGAGGCGTAGGGGATGACAACCGAAACCGCTTTCGTCTAACTGAAAAGGAGATTACAGGAGATGCAGACCGGAACCACCGCTATCAAACTTCGCTGCTGGAGAATAGCATTGAGCGTCATCACGCTGGAAGCCCTGCTCCTCGTGCTGCTGGGAAGCGCGGGCGGCGCGTACGCGCAAGGCCCCGCGTTCACTTTTATGGGCGACTACGACCGCACCTTTGCTGCGCCGAACGGTTATTACGTTGACCCGCAGGACGTTGACCCGGCGATTAATGACATTCAAACATATTTCCTGACGGGCGAGCTTTTGCCGGACGGCTCGATTATCGCGGGCGGGCGGCACGTTGGCAGCAGCGGCAATTTTTTGAATAACGGAGATTTTTATCTGCGAAAATTTACCGCCTCCGGCGCGGTTGACCAGACGTTCGGGACGGGCGGATTTGTCCGCACAAATTTTCACTTCCGAAACGACGGCGCTTTCGGAACCGATCTGCCGCAGGTTTTGAAAGTTCAGCCGGACGGCAAAATCCTCTTTGCCGGTTACTGCACCACGCTTGAGCCGGGGCCGTTTCCGGCGGCGGCGTTCGGGCCGGATGCCTGCGTCCTGCGCTACAACGCCAACGGCACACTCGACCAGACGTTCGGCGGCTTTCCGGTTGCTCAGACTAATAATGGCGGCAATACGACGGTCACGCAGATTGATCCCGGCAAAGTCATTTTTCAAACCGGAGTCATCGCCAACGGGGAAAGCTACGGCACGAGCGGAACCTATTACGATCTGGCGATTCAGCCCGACGGCAAAATCGTCCTCGTCGGCGAGACGCGCAACTACACCAATGCCTCTACGGCGCAGGGCTACGGCGCAATCATCGTGCGCCTGAACCCGAACGGCTCGCTCGACACGACCTTCGGCAGCGGCGGCATCGCTCGTTGGAATGCGCCGGAAGGCCCCGCGAACTGTTTTCCGCCGAGACGTTTCTACGGCGTGCGTCTTCAGCCGGACGGCAGAATCATCGCCGTCGGGTTCGACAGCAGAACCATTTGCAGCGGAGCGGCGGCGACGGGAAATCGTTTTACCGTCACGCGCTGGACTGCCGCCGGTCAGCTTGAAACCGTGCGCTATCTCGATAACGTCACGGCTTACAATTTTCAGGACGAACGCGCCGTGTCGGTTCATTTGACGAGAGACGGAAACAAAGTTCTCGTTTCCGGTTCTTTCAAAAATCTGAGCGGAGTTCCGGCGGGACGACAAAAGCCGACGCTCGCCAGATTTAACATCGCGGATTTATCGCTCGACACATCTTTCGGCAGCGGCGGCATCGTGCAATACAATATCGTCGGCGACAGTTCGGTCCACACGACTTTTTACGTCAAAGCGATTCAGCCGGACGGCAGAATCGTCGGCATTGACGACGGGCAGAACAGCGGCTACGCCTTCCGCTTAAACCCGGACGGCTCGCCCGATCTGTCGTTCGGCAATCTCGGGTTAATTGACGGCAGCACCGCAGGACGAGGGCGTTTGAGAGTTAATGTGACGAATTTCAACGGACAGGTCAGTCCGTTCTTCCCAGGACACATTCTCGTGCGCCCGAACGGCAGAATCAATTTAATCGGTTTCGGCGATGCGTTCAATACAGACTACCGCGCCGCCGTGTCGCAGCAGAACACGGTCTGGGAGAGCGGCATCAACGCCGATTTCGAGAACGACGGCAAGACAAATTTCTCAGTCTTCCGCGACGGCGGGTGGTACTGGCTGAACTCTACGGACAACAACTTCAACGGCGCGCAGTTCGGTCAGGCCGGAGACAGGCCCGCGCCCGCAGACTATGACGGCGACGGTAAGACTGACCTCGCGGTCTTTCGCAACGGAGCGTGGTACATCCTGCGCTCTTCCAGCGGCCAGTTCACGGGCGTCAACTTCGGCGCGGCGGGAGACCTCCCGCGCCCAGGAGATTTCGACGGCGACGGTTTAGCGGACATCTGCGTCTGGCGTCCTTCGAACGGAGCGTGGTACATCCTCAACAGCTCGAACAATCAGTTCAGCGTCGTCGGGTTCGGACAGAACGGAGACCTGCCTTTGCTCGCGGACTTTGACGGCGACGGCAGAAGCGATGTCTCCGTCTATCGCAACGGGACGTGGTACTGGCTCAGGAGTTCGGACGGCGGATTTCAGACCATACAGTTCGGGCAGGCCGGAGACATTCCGGTCGTCGGAGATTATGACGCGGACAGCAAGGCCGACCCGGCTGTCTTCCGTCCGTCGAACGGCACCTGGTATTCACAAAGAAGCCTGACCGGATTTGCCTTCACACAGTTCGGGCAGAACGGAGACAAGCCTGCGCCGGGAGATTACGACAACGACGGCAGGCACGATCTGGCTATCTATCGCGGCGGCGCGTGGTACGTCCTGCGGAGCGGAGACAATTCCGTGCAGGGCGCACAGTTCGGAGCGCCTGCGGACACGCCGGTCCCGGCAGCTTATCTGCTATAAGCAGAAAGAAAAATCTCACGCAAAGGCGCAAAGACGCAAAGGAAAGCTTAAATGCCTTTCTTTGCGTCTTTGCGCCTTTGCGTGAGATCGTTTTAGTTAAGCGGCGGCACCGTCAACGCCTGAGAGTCCTTCGCCGGGGACTGCGCGGCGGCGCTCGACCATTTCGGAAGTGATGACGAATTCCTTGACGCGCTTCTGCGAAGGCAGCGTGTACATCGCGTCGAGCAGGAGCTCTTCCAAAATCATCATCAGGCCGCGTGCGCCAACTTTGCGTTCGACCGCCTGCCGTGCGACCGATTTCAAAGCGTCGTCGGTGAACTTCAATTTCACGTTATCGAAGTCGAACTTCTTCTGATACTGCTTGACGAGCGCGTTCTTAGGCTCGGTCAGGATGCGTATCAGCGCGGCCTCGTCCAGTTCGTGCAGCACGCCGCAGACCGGCAGGCGGCCGACGAACTCCGGGATCAGGCCGTACTTGACGAGGTCTTCCGGCTGCACCTGCGAGAAGGCTTCGGCATAACGACTGGAACTGGTTTTGATCTCCGCGTGAAAGCCGAGCGCCTTGCTGCGCACGCGTCGCTCGATCACTTTCTCCAGGCCGACGAACGCGCCGCCGCAGATGAAGAGAATGTTGGTCGTGTCCACCGGGAAGAATTCCTGATGCGGATGCTTACGCCCGCCCTGCGGCGGAACGTTGGCGACCGTCCCTTCGAGAATTTTCAGGAGAGCCTGCTGGACGCCCTCGCCCGACACGTCGCGCGTGATCGAAGGGTTCTCGTCCTTGCGGCAGATCTTGTCAACTTCGTCGATGTAGATGATGCCCTGCTGCGCGCGTTCGACATCGCCGTTCGCGGCCTGCAGCAGTTTTAAGATGATGTTCTCCACGTCTTCGCCGACGTAGCCCGCTTCGGTCAGCGTCGTCGCGTCAACGATGGTGAAGGGAACCGAGAGCATCCGCGCGAGCGTCTGCGCGAGCAGCGTCTTGCCCGTTCCGGTCGGGCCGATGAGCAGGATGTTCGATTTCTGGATCTCGACATCCGAGCGGCGGCGCGCGATCTCGATGCGCTTGTAATGCTGGTAGACGGCGACCGCGAGACGCTTCTTGGTCTCCTCCTGGCCGATGACGTACTCGTCCAGAAAAGTCTTGATCTCGCTCGGCTTCGGCAGGGGCGGACGCGTGGCGACGCTTTCGGCCTGCTGGTCGTCGGTGATGATCTCATTGCAGATGTCTATGCATTCGTTGCAAATGTAGACGGTGGGGCCGGCAATGAGCTTCTTCACCTCGTTCTGCGATTTGCCGCAGAACGAACAGCGTAATGTGTCATCGGTTCGTCGTACCATAACGTCTCAGGGGATTTGCGATTTTTGATTTTAGATTTGCGATTGAAGGAAGATTTGCGACGTTGATGCCGAACATCAGAAATCGCAAATCAAAAATCGCAAATCTGCTTATTCTCGGTGCGCGATCACTTCGTCAATCAAGCCGTACTCTTTGGCTTGCATGGCCGACATAATCTTATCACGTTCGACATCGCGCTCCACCGTCTCGTAAGACTGTCCGGTGTGCTTGGCGATGATTTGTGAGGTCAGCTCGCGCATGCGCAGGATCTCTTCGGCCTGGATACGGATGTCCGTGGCCTGTCCCTGCGAGCCGCCCGAAGGCTGATGAATGAGAATTCGTGAATTGGGGAGCGCGAACCGTTTGCCCTTCGCGCCTGCCGTCAACAGCAGCGCCGCCATCGAAGCGCACTGGCCGACGCAGATCGTCGTCACATCGGGCCGGATGAACTGCATCGTGTCGTAGATCGCCATCCCGGCCGTGATCGAGCCGCCGGGGCTGTTGATGTACAGGCTGATGTCCTTCTCCGGGTCTTCAGCTTCGAGGAAGAGCAGCTGCGCGACGATCAGGTTGGCGATCTGATCTTCAATCGGAGTGCCCAAAAAGATGATGTTGTCTTTTAAGAGACGCGAGTAAATGTCGAAAGCACGCTCGCCACGCGACGTTTGCTCGACGACCATCGGAACTAAAGCCATAAACACCTCTCAAAAGAAGAAGTCAGAATTCAGGAGTCGGAAGAAGCGGCCTCGGCGGTTGATTCTGATTCCGGATTGTCGGATTCATCGGATTCAGCAGCCGGCTCTTCATCCTTCCATTCTTCATCAGTCACGCGTGCATTTTCAACTACGAGGTCAAGCGCTTTGCGATTGCGCAACCTGTCGGCGATGCTACGTTCGCCTCCCTGCTTTGTCAAGGCATCACGCACTTCATCTGCCGTGCGGCGCGATTGCGCGGCGATGGAACTGATTTCCGCTGCGATCTCTTCGTCGCTGACTTCGATTTGCTCCCTGTCGGCGATGCTCTCCAGCAGCATCGAGCCGCGCAGGTCGCGCGTCGCCTGCGGCTTCAACTGCTCGCGCACGCCCTCCCACCATTCGGCCTGCTGCATGCGCGGATCGACGCCGCGCATCATCATGTCGCGCGCGACCGATTCGAGCAGTTGATCCGCCTGATACTCGATGAGCGATTCGGGCACTTCGAACTGGTGCGCGTCCACGAGCTTGTTCATGACCTCGCCGCGCATCCGATTCTCCGCCTCGTGCCGCGAGCGACTGGTCAGATCCTCGCGCACCTTCTCGCGCAGGAGGTCGAGCGACTCGTACTCTTCGCCCAGGCTCTTCGCCCACTCGTCGTCCAGCTCCGGCAGCTCCTTGATCCGCACGGCCGTCACCTTCGCGGTGTAGTCGATGGTCTTTCCGGCCAGCCCCGGCGAGGTGAAATCCGCCGGATAAGGCACCGTGAATTTTTTCTCGTCGTCGACCTGCACGCCCGTCAGGTTGTCCGTGAACTCCTGCTGCACGCCTTCGCCGCCGAGCACCACGTCCACCTCCGTGACGTTGATCGGCTCCGCTTCCGGCTCGTCCACGAAGACGCCGTGCACGTCCACCGTCACCGTGTCGCCGGTCTGCGAGGGGCGATCTTCGACCGGCTGGAGCGCGGCCGAAGCCTCGCGCAAGCCTTCGATGACGCGCTCGACATCCTCTTCCGTGACGGGACGCGTGCGCCGCGCGGCTTCGAAGTTCTTGTACTCGCCCAGCTCGACCGCGGGCAGGATTTCGACGTGCGCGTGCAGGTGCACGGGCTCCGTCCCGTCGAGCTTCAATCCTTCGTCGTTCTCCAGATGCACGTCCGGCTCGCCGATGACCAGCAGTTGATGCTCCTGGATGGCTGCCTGCACGGCCGTCGGAACCAGCTCCTGCAAGACCTCGCCGCGAATCTCGTTGCGATAGCGCGTGCGGATGACCGAGACCGGCGTGTTGCCGCGCCGAAAGCCCGGCACGTTCGCCATCTTCGCATAACGGTCGCTGATGCGATCATTGGCCTCGCGCACTTTGTCCGCATCAAGCTCGATCTTGATCTCTCTGCGCGTCGGTGAAATTTCAATCAGTTCTGTCTTCATCAAAAATTCGAGCCCGTTTCAAGCGCCTTCCTCAACGCAACGCTCCCAGCGGGCATCCTTCCTTTAGTCGTCAATTACAGGTTTGATCTTCACGTGTTAATAAACAATTGGTGCGAAAGGGGGGACTCGAACCCCCACCCCTTTCGGGACGGCGTCCTAAGCGCCGCGCGTCTGCCATTTCGCCACTTTCGCACAGTTGCAAGCATGAGAATATCGCACGAGAAAGAGTTTCGCGCAAAGGCGCAAAGAAAAGCAATCAAGTCTTTCTTTGCGTCTTTGCGCCTTTGCGTGAAATTAATATAATCCTTCGCACAATGTCTGATGAAAACAGAGAGCTGGTCACGGTCGGCGCGGTGGCGCGGGCGGTGGATGGAGAGTTGACGGGAGATGAGAGGCTTGCCGTCTCGGATGTGACGCATGATTCGCGGCAGGTGCGGGCGGGCAGCCTCTTTGTCGCCGTGCGGGGCCTCAAGCGAGACGGTAATCTCTTCGTCCGGCAGGCGCTGGAGCAGGGAGCCGTCGGCGTCATCTCCGAAGAAGGGCCGCCGCCCGAATATAACGGAGCCTGGATCAAAGTTGCGGACACGCGTTGCGCGCTCGCACATGCGGCAGCGGAAGTGCAGCGCCATCCCTCGCGCGAGCTGGAGCTGGTCGGCATCACCGGCACGAACGGCAAGACGACGACGGCCTATATCGTCGCGGCCATCGCGCAGAGCGCGGGGCGGCTGGGCGCGATGCTGACGACAGTCGAAAGCCAGATCGGAGACGAGAGGCAGAAGGCCGAGCGCACGACGCCGGAGGCGAGCGACACGCAGCGTTTCCTGCGCCGCGCGCTCGATCACGGATGCACGATGGCCGTGATGGAGTGCTCCTCGCAGGCGCTCGACCTGCGCCGCTGCGACGGGCTCCGGGTCAGCATCGCTGTCTTCACGAACCTGACGCGCGATCATCTCGACTATCATCACACGATGGAGAACTACTTCGCGGCGAAGCAACGCCTCTTCGACGGCAGCCTCGGCGAAGAGCCGCGCGTCAACATCATCAACATGGATGACGCGTACGGCGTCAAGCTCGCGCGCGAGCTGGAAGCGAAAGGACGGCGCGTCGTGCGTTATGCGCTGGAGAGCGAGGCCGATGTGCGCGCGCGCGAGATTCAGATCACGCTCGCGGGCATGAGCTTTCGGCTTGAGACTCCGGCCGGAGCGCTGCTGGTTCATTCGCCGCTCGTCGGTCGCCCGCACATCTACAATATTCTGGCGGCGGTCGCGTGCGGACTGGAGCTGGGTTATGAGCTGGAAGAGATCGCGCGCGGCATCGACGCCTGCGCGGGCGCGCCCGGACGCTTTGAGCGCGTCGAGCACGCGGGCGACTTTGCGGTCGTGGTGGATTACGCGCACACGGACGACGCGCTCCTGAACGTCCTGCGGACGGCGCGCGACGTGACGCGCGGGCGCATCATCACGGTCTTCGGCTGCGGCGGCGACCGCGACCGCACCAAGCGCGCCCCGATGGGCGAGGCCGCAGCCTCTCTCAGCGACCTTGTCATACTGACTTCGGACAACCCGCGCACGGAAGACCCTTTGCGGATTCTGGCGGATGCCGAGGTCGGCCTGCAAAGCACCGGCAAGCCTTATCACAAAATGGCTGATCGCCGCGAGGCCATCTTTCGCGCGATCAGGGAAGCGCGCGCGGGCGATGTCGTCGTCATCGCGGGCAAGGGGCACGAGGATTATCAGATCATCGGCGACCGGACCATACACTTCGACGACCGGGAAGTGGCGCGCGAAGCTCTGGAAGCCGGATAGAGGAGG
>JAFBAJ010000265.1 GCA_019247865.1 Acidobacteriota bacterium | reverse complement strand
CCATCGTCGGCGGCATCGCCACGGTCGTCGCGCGCGATCAATGCATGGAGGACACTTCGTGCCAGATCGAGTGCCCGGTCAACCCTAAGGCATGCATCGTCGTCAACACGACCAAGAAGATCAAATCGCGTCCGGCTCCCGTGCGCGACGCCTCCTTCATGACGAACGTGCCGGGCTGCTACATCATCGGCGATGTCTCAGGCACGCCGCTCATCAAGAACGCTGCGAACGAGGGCGCGGATGTCGTCGAGCACATCGCGCGCGAACTCGGCAACGGCGCGCAGCCGGAGCCGAAAGCGGAACTCGACGTGGCGATCATCGGCGTCGGCCCGGCCGGATTGTCCGCTGCCATCGCGGCCAAACAACGGAACCTGACCTGCGTCGGCATCGAGCAGGACACGGCGCTCTCGACCATCGCCGCCTATCCGGTCGGCAAGTACGTCTTCTTCAAACCCGACACGATGCCCGCGCGCGGCGGCATCATGGTCGAAGGACTCGGCGACCAGCGCGAGCGGATCCTGGAATCATGGCTCAGCGCGATGCGTGCGAGCGGCGTCCGTATTAACGAAGGCGAGAGCTGCAAGAGCATCAGGCGCGCGGAGGACGGCGACTACTTTACCGTGCAGACGGAGCGGGGCGCGGAGAAGGAGCAGGTCACGTATCGCGCGCGGCGCGTCGTCCTCGCGCTCGGCACGCGCGGCACGCCGATGAAGCTCCGCCTGCCCGGCGAAGAGATGAAAGTCACGCGCGACGGCAACACAGAGGACAAGGTCAAGTACAAGCTGGCCGACCCGGAAGCTTACCGGCGGAAGAAGATCATCGTCGTCGGCGCTGGCAACTCGGCCATCGAAGCCGCCGTCGATCTGGTCGCGCGCCGCGAAGGCGACCGCATCAGCTTTCGTCCGCCGGAAGAGATCAACGAAGTCACGCTCGTCATTCGCAGCGACATGAAGAACGATCTCAAGTTCGGCAACAAGCTACAGGTCTACCAGTGCATTGACGAAGGCAAGATCAAAGTCTACTTCGGCACCGCGATCAAGGAGATACGCGACGGCGAAGTGGACCTGATGAACGCGCGCACGAGCGAAGTCAAAGCGACCGTCCCCAACGATTACATCTTCGCCATGATCGGCGGCGACCGCCCGACCAAATTCCTCGAAGCCATCGGCATCAAGATCGGCTAGCCCGAAATTTCATTGACATTCCTCGTTCAGCGACTATAGTTGTCTGCATCATTCTCCGTCATTGAACCTGCGGGATATATTTTTTCATTCCTTCCCAAGCTTGAGGCACATTTACCCTGCGCGATTCCCACTGCAAAGGAGTTTGACATGAAAGTTTTACGAATCAGCGTTAGTCATCGAGCGACGAGGTCGCTGATGAGTTTCCTCGCGATCAGTTTGATGCTGGCCTTGCTGTGCTCCGGCTTCGGGGCGCAGTGGCGAGCCGCACAGGCGCAGAAGGCTGCGCCGGACATGCCGCCCGGAACCTTTCCAGGCACAGGCGTCGGAGCCATCCCGGATTCACCCGGCGGCACGCCGCCCGTCTACGGCACTCCGCTCGTCATCAGCTTCAACGTCACGGGCGTTAACGCTCCTTTGACCAGTGTCGCGCTCTCGATGACACTGACGCACTCGTGGGTCGGTGATCTGGATGTGGTGCTGCGCGCGCCGGGTGCGGGCTCACAGGGACACGTCATCTTCAGCCGGGTCGGAGCTTTGACGGCGACCAGCTTCGGCTCCAGCTCAGACCTCAACGGCACATATACCTTTACGGACACTGCCTCCGGCACGAACTTCTGGACGGCAGCGGCGGCGACTCCGGTTCCGCCCGGAAGTTATCGGACAACCGCGCCCGGCCCGGTGGCGACATCTCCGGCTCCTGTGACGAGCCTCAACACGACTTTCGGCGGACTGACTCCGGCGCAGGCCAACGGCACTTGGACTTTGACGATTCGTGACGGCGGCGGTGGCGACACGGGCTCTGTCACGGCGGCGGCGCTGATCGTCGATCCGGTCGGGCCGCCCGTCACGCCGCAGCACGTCAGAGACTTCGACAACGACGGCAAGACCGATTTCGGCGTCTTCCGTCCGAGCCAAAACGTCTGGTACGTCCTGCGCAGCTCGGACAACATGCTGCAAGCCATGCAGTTCGGCACACAGGGCGATGTGCTCGTCCCGGCCGATTACGATGGAGACTTGAAGACTGACATCGCGGTCTTCAGAAACGGCATCTGGTACATACAGCAGACCACGAGCGGCTTTCGCGCGGTGCAGTTCGGACAGGACGGCGACATCGCCGTGCCCGCAGATTACGACGGAGACGGCAAAGCGGACATCGCAGTGTGGCGAGCCGGCCCGCCGTTCGGCTCATTCTTCTACATTCATCAAAGCTCGAACAACACGCTGCGTGTCGACACCTTCGGACAGACCGGGGATAAACCTGTGCCGGGCGATTGGGACGGCGACGGCAAGGTAGACGTGGCGGTCTATCGAGACGGCACGCAGGCCAATCCTCAGAGCTTCTGGTACTACCGCCCCAGCTCCGGCGGGTCGTCCGGCGAGATCATCGGCATCCAGTGGGGACAGGACGGAGACACGGCTGTGCCGGGCGATTACGACGGTGACGCCAAAATTGATGCGGCCGTCTTCCGACCGACAACCGCTACCTGGTACTTGAGAAACAGCAACAGCCCCGGCTCTCCGGTCGCGCAGCGTTGGGGCATTCAGACGGATCAGGTCGTGCAGGGAGACTATGACGGCGACGGCAAGACCGACATCGCCGTGTGGCGTGCTTCCAACGGCACTTTCTTCACAATCGACAGCTCCACCGGACAACCCAGAATCATCGGCCCGAACGGCGCGAATAAAGTCCAGCCGTTCGGAGACTCCGGCGACAAGGCGCTGGCCTACGTGCCGGAGCAGTAGGAAAAAACAGTCTCACGCAAAGGCGCAAAGGCGCAAAGAAAAGCTTAATTGCTTTCTTTGCGCCTTTGCGCCTTTGCGTGAGATTAACCCACGCCTCTGAATTTGAATGTCGGGCCAGTGTGGCAGCGTCTGCAATCGCCGTAATCGGCTTCGCCGAAGGCGCGACGATTATTGTGGCAGGTGGCGCAGCTGATGGCGCGTGCGGGCGTGAAATGCTGCGCGGTGCGCGGCGAGCTGACCTGCTTCGCCTGCGCGAGCCCGGCGCGCACGCTATGACAATCCGCGCAGGCGAGACGCTGCCGTGCGCCGTGCTCCGCGTGGCTGAAGCTCGCGCCGAAGGCGACGGCGTTCGTCTGTGTGCGGCGATAAGCGGCGACCGCGTGACAGGCCGCGCACGAGCTGATGTCGCGCCCGGCGTACGTCCGGCCGGGCGTGTGGCATTGGTAACAGGTGTTGTGCGCGCCGAGCCCCGCCGGAATCGTCATCGCAACGCCGCGCCGCGCAGACGTATGGCAGGCGGCGCAACCGGCCGCCGGCCGCCCCTCGCCCTGTTCGTGCTGCGCGTGGTCGAACTTCGCGTTAAAGCTCTCATTGAATTTTCCCGGAAAGGCGCGAAGCGGCGGATCGCCCTCGGACAAACTCGAATGGCAGATGTTGCACATCGGGACTTGGGGATTGACGAACTCCGAAAGGTGGCAATCCGTGCAGGCCTTGTGGCCGGGCAGGCGCGGCGTGGAGCTGTTGTCCGCGCGGACGTGGCACGAAGCGCAGGCCAGACGGCTATGGCTCTCAGAGCGGTGCGAGAACTTTGAGTAATCCGTCTCGGCGCGTGCGAGCGGCTGCGCGGAAGGAGCCGAGGTCGCGCTGGAATTGACCGCGCGCGACGAATAGGCGAAGAGCAAAAGCCCCGCACAGACGCCGAGGGCGATGAGCGTCGGCCAGCCTCTTTTTGTGTTTGCGCTCGGCATCTATCTCACTCTCATTCGGAGAACAGTCTGCGATGGCTCGCGGGCGTGGCGAGCCGTCCCACTTCGGACGTGTGGCACTTGGCACAGACGAACGCAGGGTCGCGGTTGCGCTTCTCGAACTCGGTTTCGATGGTCGCGATGGCGGCGTCCGTAGAGGTCTTGTGGCAGGTCGCGCAGGAAGTTATCGGCACGTCCGGCTTGAGGCCGCGCAGGCTGCTCGCACGCGTGATGTTGATATGACAGGTCGTGCATTCGGCTATGTGCTGCTCGCGCGTGTGCGTGAACTTGAGCGATTTACGCGACGGCGCGGCGAGCTGCAGGACATCCGTCTGCGAGAGGTCGTGACATCCTGCGCAGTCGTTGTGCGTCGGCTCCTGATTCTTCCAGTGACAGTTAAAGCAGGAGGCGTGTCCGGCGGGCGAAGCTTTGAAGGTGCCCGCCGGAGGCTCGAAGTTATCAGGGAAACCGCCCGCGGGCTTCGGCGTCTCGTCGTTCGTCTGATGACAGATGGCGCAGTTGTTATACTTCTGCGCCGCGTTCTCCTGCCCTGCGTGCGCCGCGCGAAATCCTCTATCGAAGCCTGCGGCCGCGATCACGTCCTGATGTTTGTCGTGCGGAAAGACCGCGTTGAACTGGCTCGGCGCGCCGGGTTTATCGAAGGCGAAGCGCGCGCCGTCGCGCGGCGAGACTTTCGTGTGGCAGATGGAGCAGATGTTCGGGCGCGCGCCCTTGAAAAATTCCGTCCGGTGACAACCCACGCACGAAGCGTGTCCGGGATAATCCGCCACGTCCGGAAAGGCAGACGCCTTCAGCCAGTTCGCCGTCGGAGCCGTATGGCAGGAGTCGCAGGCGAGGCTCCTGTGCTTTGCCGAGCGATGCGAGAAGCTCGAATAATCTTTCGCGGCGCGCGCTCCGGTCGCGGTCTGTCCTGATCTGCGCGCGGGACGCTTTTTTTGTTTGACCTGCGGCGCGGATTCACCGCTCGCGTTGAGCGCGACGCGCGGGAAGAGGTAACCCGCCGTCCAGAGCGCGGCGAAGACCAACACGATGACGAGCCGGATTCTCATCTGTTCGAGGCCGTGGGACTGCTCGCGTCACAGGCGGGCAGAGGCTTTTCGACGCCGACGCACTTCACGTTCTTGACGTCGCTGCTGTTCGAGATGAGGAAGGGTTTCTCTCCCGCTGTGACCTTGACTTCGCACGCCCAGAGCACGGAGTTGCCGCCCAGCTCGGTCGGCCAGAGGTTGGTCACAACGTATGTGCCGGGCGCGAGGTCTGTGAAATAGGCCGTGCCGTTGCGATCCGTCATGACCGAGATGACCTGAGCCTTCGACGACGCCGACGCCTCCGCGAGCAGCGCTGTGAGCGTCGCCTGCTTCCGGCGATAAAAGCCGTCGCGCAGCTCGTCCGTCAGGTTCGTCGTCAGCCAGAGGCGTCCCAGCTCCGGCTTCCGATATTCTTTCGCGCCGC
>JAFBAJ010000150.1 GCA_019247865.1 Acidobacteriota bacterium | reverse complement strand
CCGGTCTGACGATACATCTCACAAAGCGCGCGCCGCGCGTGCTGCGTGTAGTTTTTGACCTTCGAGTAGGCGTAGCCCGCCTCGTCCTCTGCGTATTTCAAGTCCGGCAGGTAGACATCGATGATGCCGTCGAGCAGTTTCAAGACTTCGACCGAATCGTAAGCGTTCGTGTTGTAGACGATGGGCAGGCGCAGGCCGCGCTCTGCGGCCAGGAGAATCGCGCGCGCCATCTGCGGCACAAAATGGGTCGGCGAAACGAAGTTGATGTTATGACAGCCGCGCCCCTGCAGCTCCAGCATCATCTCCGCGAGGCGCTCGTGTGTGACCTCGTTCTTGAGCTGCTCTTTGTGCGTCTGCGAGATCTGATAGTTCTGGCAATAGACGCATCTCAGATTGCAGTTCCCGAAAAAGATGTTCCCAGCGCCGTGCGTGCCGACGAGAGCGGGCTCTTCGCCGAAGTGCGCGGTATAGGAGCTGACGATCGGCAGTCGTCCCGAATAGCATCTCGCCAGCTCGCCCGCCATACGATTGTTGCCGCAGTCGAGCGGGCAGACCGTACAGCTAGACAAAAGTTTTTCGAGCGCCAGCACTCTTTCCGCCAGCTCGCCCGATTGATATAAAGCCAGATAAGATGGCTGCTCATCCACTGTCATAATTTCTCCCGTCGCCGGTTCAATCTTCACTGTCGCCTCTGCTCGATGAGCACGACATCGCTCGTCCTGACATTGCGCACGAAGGCCAGCGAATGCCCGTCGCGCGACCACTCGAAAGCGGTAATGTGTTCGGCCCTGAATGAGGTCAGTTGCCTGGGCTGGCCCCCGTCGAGCGGCTGAATCCAGATATCCGAGAAGCCGCCGGAATAGTTCGCGTAAGCGATGGATTGACGATCCGGCGACCAGCGCACGAGCCGCGAGGGCAACATCGGCGGGAGGTCGAACTGTTTCAGGCGCGGGCCGCCCTCGGCTGAAACGACTCCGATTCGCCAGCGCGAAGTCTCCACGTCCGGGTCCAGATAGTGATACGCGATCAGCTTGCCGTCGGACGAGACCTGGGCGCGAAAGGCGCGCGTCTTCGTCAACTGCACGGGTTCGCCGCCCGCGCCCGGCACTTTCCAGAGTCTCGGCTCAAGCTCTCCGCGCTGGTAGACGACCCACTGCCCGTCGGGCGTGCAGCTCGGAAAGAATTCGCCGTCCCCGTTGGTCAACTGCTTGAAGTTCGAGCCGTCTGAGTCCGCCCGCCAGATGTTGAAATGCCCAGCGCGGTCTGAGGAGAAGAAGATGTAACGGCCGTCCGGCGAGACGGTCAGTCCGCGACTCGCGCGCGCGCCGACCGTGAGCTGCTTAGGGGTCGAGCCGTCCGCGTTCATCACCCAGATGTCCGCGCCGCCGCCCGCGTTCGAGCGATAGAGGACGCGCCCGTCCGGCGTCCATGCGATCTCATTGTCCGCGCCGACTTCGGAGGAGATCTGCTTTGCGCGATCCGCCTCCGCTTCGGGCGCGACCCAGATGCTTGAGACCGAGTTCACCTGCACGGCCACCAGCCTGCTCGAATCCGCCGTCAGGCTGAGGTCGTAATAGTCGTTCAGGTCATGCGTGATGCGCGTCGCCTCGCCGCTTTTGAGCGAGATGTGCCAGACCTGCTGCGGGGCGGTCTCGCTCTCGGCCGCCGCCACGAGCAGTCCGCTTCCATCCGCGAGCCAGACGGGCTGCCCCACGTGGCTCCAACGCTCGCTGGTGAGCGGCTTCTGCGACCCGTCTGCGACGCTCACGCCGACGACCGTTTCGTAGTGGCTGCGCTCGTCGCTGACTCCCGCCTGACAGGCGATGGTCTTCCCGTCGGGCGACCACGCGGGCGCATTCCAGATCATCTGAAAGTAGTCCGGTTGCCGTCGCATCGCCAGCATACGCTCGTTCCCGCCGACAGCCTCCCGGACGACGAGGCCGGTGCCCTCGTTATACATCTTGATAAAAGCCATACGTTTCCGGTCAGGTGAGAAGGTGATGGGGCCTGTGTCGTAAGCCGCCATGCTCGACGGGCCGCCGAGCACGGGCACGCGGTAGAACACCGTGTCGCCTTTATCCCGATCCAGAGCGATGTAGTACACAGAGTTGCCGTCCGGCGCAAACGTGACCCACGCGTATTCGGTCGGAGCAGGCCCGGCGATCCGCACAAAGCTCGGCGCGGAGACATTGCTGACCCAGAGGCTGTCTCCTTCCGCGTCCTCCGTCACGTGCGCGACGTACTTGCCATCGGGCGAGATGGCCGCGTGCTTGATCTGGCCGGAGGTGGTCAGGCGCGAGATGTTCATCTCGCTGAAAGCCGGAAAGCCCGCCGCGCCGTTCTGCGTCTGGCGTTGACTGACGAAACGGTAGATGCCTAAGGCCGAGGTCGCCGCGACGAGAAACAGAACCGCTCCGATGAGCCTCGTCCGCCAACGCTCCCGCGCGCGCGGCAGAGCTAATCTGCCGGGCACAGCCGCCTGCACTAACGGCTCCGTCTCCTCCTCCTCCTGGATCAGCACCCGGACCACATCTATCTGCTCTGTCTGCGCAGAGAAGTATGGATTCGCTGCCTCCTCTTCGAGTCCTGTGTCGAAGATGTAGCCGCGCCCGCGCACGTTGCGGACGAATTGCCTGGCCTCCGGGCCCAAAGCCTCGCGCAGCTCCTCTATGCATTTGCCGAGCGAGCCGTCCGTGACCGCACGCCCCTTCCAGACCTCTTCGATCAATTTGTCCTTGCTGATGAGGCGCCCACGGTGTTCGACGAGGTACTTGAGGACTTCGTAAGTCTGCGGGCGTAGATGCACCGGCTGGCCTGCGCGTGCGACGCAGCCGCGCGCCAGGTCGAGAGTCAAGCCGTCGAAGAGTTCGATTCTCTCGTTATTGCTCGCCGCCATATTTCGTCGGAATGGGCTTAAAGGGACTGATTCAGGGAAATTTCGCTTAACTTTACTCAATCTTTCCGCGAACTTTCGTTACAGCGCGCCGGCTCTGGGGTAACTTCCCGGCGCAGCGCATGAATGTTGACAGGGCACGCGGGACGTCGTGCGGAAAATTCTGCCGGAGATTATAGACCGACAGTCTGTTACTTGTCACAGGCAAAAGGAGAGAGCTTTGAAGCGAACCCGTCGAGTTGAAATCGTCAGGTACAGCCGCCGGACGACGGTCATCAGGGAGGACGCCGCTGCGTCGCCTGATCCGGCCGAGGCACAGGCGGCCATCGAAGTCCTCCTGGGGCTCGCGCCGAGCCTGCCCGAAGCCTCTCTCGTTGCGACAGATGTGCACGACGGGCAAGTGGCCGCCGCCGACGAAAGCGGGACTCAAGCCATGCCCAAACGCCGTCTGTGGTGCGCTCTCAAGCAGTTGCTCGGAAGATGAAGTCGAAGTTTTTTTAAGGAGGCGTAATGCGCAGTCATACTTTCAGCCAATCAATTCTATTCGTGCTCTTCCTGATCCTGATCGGAGCCGGGCGCTCCGTCAACGCCGCTCCGGGTGATGTAGATCTCAGTTTCAACGCGGGCGCTCTGACACGCACAGACGGCAGCCCGCCGGATGTCTACGCGGTCGCCGTTCAACCGGACGGCAAAGCTCTGGTCGGCGGCTCTTTTCATAGCATCAACGGCACGACGCGCGTTTTTCTGGCGCGGCTCAACCGGGACGGCTCGCTCGACGCGACCTTTAACGCGCCTTTGCAATCCTTCGGCGGCGGAAGCCTCGGCGCGGTGCAGGCCATCGTCGTCCAGCCGGACGGGAAGATACTGGTCGGCGGCTCTTTCCTCATCAACCTGGACGTGCGAGCCGTCGTGCGGCTCGACGCCAGCGGGGCGCTCGACCCTACGTTCAGCATCAACAACGGCGGCTCGTTCGCGGATGAGATCGTGCTCCAGCCGGACGGAAAAATTATCGTCGCCGGTCAGTTGGGGAACTTCGACGGCGTGCAGTCGCGCGGCATCGTGCGGCTCAATCCGAACGGCACGCTGGAAACCGCGCTCGGCCTCGCGGCCGGTCTTTCCAACGATGTCTACGCGGTCGCTTTACAGGCGGACGGGAAGATCGTCGTCGGCGGCAGCTTTATCATCACCGGCACGACGCGCACGATGCTGGCGCGTCTCAATCAGGACGGCACGTATGACGCCGGTTTCAATGTCGGCGACGGCGCGGACAATACGATCTTCAAGCTCGCCGTTCAACCGGACGGAAAAATCCTGGCGGGCGGCTTCTTCGCCCACATCAGCGGCGCGGCGCGCAGTGGCATCGCGCGGCTCAACGCGGACGGAACCGTTGACGCTTCGTTCACGACGAACGCGAACGGCGAAGTGCGCGCGATAGTCGTCCAGCCGGACGGCAAAATTCTGATCGGCGGAAATTTCGGCATCATCAACGGAGCGCTGCGCTTCACCATCGCGCGGCTCAAAGCAGACGGCACGCTCGACCCGTTCTATCCGATGGGCGGAGCCAACGCCCTGGTGCGCGCCATCGCTCGACACGCGACCGGCAGAGTTTTCATCGGCGGCAATTTCACGACCATCGGCGGCGCGCCGCGCCCAAAGGTCGCGCGGCTGCTCGACCTGAGCCGGGCCCGCGCCGATTTTGACGGCGACCAGCGGACAGACCTCAGCGTCTATCGTCCCTCGAACAGCATCTGGTATGACCTGCTCAGCTCCAACGGCGCGAACGGCTTTCAAGCCTTCGGCGTCAATGGAGACATCCCTGTGCCCGGAGATTATGACGGAGACGGCATGACGAACTTCGCAGTCTTCCGCCCCGCGAACTCGACCTGGTACACAAACCTGAACCCGGCGGCCAATTACGGCGCGACCCTCTGGGGCCTCTCCACAGACCTTCCGGTCGCAGCCGATTACGACGGCGACAGCAGGACGGATATCGCCGTCTTTCGTCCGGCGAACGGGAACTGGTACATCCTGAAAAGCTTCGACAGCACGCTGCGTGTGGAAAGCTTCGGAGCCAACGGCGACCTGCCCGTCCCGGATGACTACGACGGGGATGAGCGTGCAGACCCAGCCGTCTTTCGTCCTTCAAACGGCGCGTGGTACTTGCTGCAATCAACTGCGGGACTGAGCGCGCAGCTCTTCGGCAGCAACGGCGACCGGCCCGTACACGGAGATTACGACGGCGACGGCCGAGCCGACCTCGCACTCTTCCGCCCATCCACCAACGTCTGGTACTTGCAGCAGAGCCTTGATGGATTCAGCGCGCAGACCTTTGGCGCGAACGGCGACATGCCGACGCCCGGAGACTATGACGGCGACGCGGAGCTGGACATCGCCGTCTTTCGCCCCTCGACGGGCGCGTGGTACCTGCTGCCATCAACGACCGGGCCGAGCGCGCAGCTCTTCGGACAGAACGGAGACGTGCCTGTGCCTTCCGCCTATCTCCCATAACCTTAAAGCTCTGGAGAAGAGAAGATGAGAAAGAAACTCCTCTGGGTGACGATCCTGCTGGCCGCGAGCTTCGCGTTGACTCAATCGCTGGCCTTCGTCAGCACCGGCGCTTCCAACGGGAACGCTCCCGCACAGCCGCCTGCATCAACGCCGCTCGCCATTCTGACGAGCTTCCACCGGATGATGCACGCGCCGGCTCTCCTCGTGCCGCTCTCCGGGACGACCTACACCGTCAACACGGTCGCGGACAATCTGGATAACAACAGCCCGACTCCCGGCTCGCTGCGTGCGGCGATCCGCGCAGCCAATCTCAATCCGGGCGCGGACACCATCGAGTTCGCCATCTCCGGCGCGGGGCCGCACACGATCAACATCGGCGGCGGGCTGCCGGTCATCACCGACGCGTTGACGATTGACGGCTACAGCCAGCCGGGTGCGAGCGAGAACACGCTCGTCACCGGCAACAACGCAGTGTTGCAGATCGAGCTCAAAGATCAGACTCTGTCGCAGGGCACGGCCCTCACCATCGGCGCGAGCGATTGCGTCGTGCAGGGCCTCGTGATTCACGGCTTCAACGTAGCCGTCTCCTTAGACGGTTCCCGAACCAACGCGGGCGCATCGCGGAACATCCTGCGCGGAAACTTCATCGGCACAAACGTCGCGGGCACGGCCGTCTCCGCCGATTACAGCTTCAGCGTGGCGGGCAATCTCAACGGCGGCGTGTTGATTAGCGCCGGAGGCTTCAAACCCGATGGCACGGCGGGGACGGCCAATGACAACGTCATCGGCGGCACGAGCCCTTCGGCACGCAATGTCATTTCGGGCAACGGTTCTTTCGGCATCAACCTTAGCAATGGCATTGCTACTGCGACGGCGACCAGGAATCTGATTCAGGGCAATTATATCGGCACGAACGCCGCCGGCGCGGCCGCGCTCGGCAACGGCAGCGGTGTGTTCCTCAACACGAACGGCAACACCGTCGGCGGCACATTCGCGGGCGCGCGCAACGTCATCTCCGGGAACAACTACAACAGCCTCACTTCGAGCGGCATCGCAGCCTGCTGCGGCGCGAACGACAATCTGATCCAGGGCAACTACATCGGCACGGACGCGACCGGCACCTTCGCGGTGCCGAACGCCGTCCACGGCATCATCCTCAACAACAACGCGAACAACAACACGGTCGGGGGCACTACGCCCGAAGCGCGCAACATCATCTCGGGTAACGTCGTGGTCGGCGTCGCGATAGGGAACTCCGGCAACAAGGTGCAGGGCAACTACATCGGCACAGACGTGACTGGCACACAGGCTTTAGGCAACGGCTACAGCGGCGTGCACGTCGAGCAGGCCGCGAACGCGCTCATCGGCGGCACGGAGCCGGGCGCGGGGAACGTCATCTCGGCCAACGGGCTGGGCGGCGTGTACATCGCTTCAAACAACACCATCGTGCAGGGCAACTTCATCGGCACGAAAGCGGACGGCGCGAGCGCGCTCGGCAACCTCAACTTCGGCGTGAGCGTGGGCGGCGACGGCAACCTCATCGGCGGTAGAGCGAGCGGCGCAGGCAATCGCATCGCCTTCAGCATCATCGAGCGCACCATTGATTACGGCTCAGGCGTGGTCGTCACCAGCGGCAGCGCCACCGTCGTCGGCAATTCCATCTACTCCAACGAAGGCTTAGGGATTGATGTGGGGCGCGACTGGCTGACCGCGAACGATCCCTGCGACGGCGACGGCGCGGCCAACGGTCTACAGAACTATCCCGTCCTCAGCTCCGCTTCGAGCGGCGGCGGCGCGACGACCGTGCAGGGCACGCTCGATAGCAATCCTTCGACCGTCTACACGCTCGACTTCTACGCCAACGATTCGTGTGCCGCCTACGGGTTCGGCGAGGGACGAACTTATCTCGGCTCTGCGAACGTGACGACCGGCGCTGCCTGCGGCGGAAGCTTCACAGCCACGCTGCCCTTCGTCGTTCCGGCGGGCCAAATCCTGACCGCGACGGCGACCGACCCCGCTGGCAACACCTCCGAGTTCTCAGCCTGCCGCGTGGTGACGGCGTCCAACAGGCCGCCCGACGCGGTGGACGATGCGGCCGCGACCAACGAAGACACGCCCGTCTCTGTCGGCGTGCTGGCTAATGACACAGACCCGGACGGCGACGCTCTCACCATCAGCAGCTTCACGCAGGGGCTCAACGGCACGGTCACGAGCGGCGGCGGAGGCGCGCTGGTCTACACGCCGAACGCGAACTTCAACGGGAGCGACAGCTTCACCTACCGGATCACGGACGGTAACGGCGGCACTGACACTGCGACCGTGACGGTCACTGTCAATCCCGTCAACGACCCGCCCGACGCAGTGGATGATGCGGCGAGCACGAACGAGGACACAGCCGTCAACATCAACGTCCGAGCCAATGATACCGGCGGGGATTGCAGCGCGGTCAACGTCACGTCCGTGACGCAGGGCGCGCACGGCTCCGTCATCATCAATCCAGATGGCACGCTCCGGTATACCCCGAACGCCAATTTCAACGGCGCGGACTCCTTCACGTATTCCATCGGCTGCGCGGCTGCGGGCAGCGACACGGCGAACGTGTCTGTGACCGTCAACGCATCCAACGACGCGCCGGTGGCGAACAATGAGAGCTATGCTGTCAATGAAGACAGCGGCCTCAGCGTGAATGCCGCGGCGGGAGTCTTAGCCAATGACACGGACGCGGAAGGCGACGCGCTGACGGCCGTGCTCGTGTCCGGCCCATCGCACGGTTCGCTGACGCTCAACGCGGACGGCTCTTTCAACTACACGCCCGCCGCAGACTTCTACGGCGCGGATAGCTTTACTTATCAAGCGCATGACGGCGTTGTGGGTTCCAACATCGCCGTCGTCACGATCAACGTCGGCGCGGTCAACGACGCGCCCGACGCGCGGGACGATGCGGCGACGACGCCGGAAGACGTGGCCGTCAATGTCAATGTGCTCGGCAACGACACGGACGCGGACGGCGACGCGCTCTCGGTCGAAGGCGTCACGCAGGCTGTGCACGGCGCTGTTTCCATCAATGCGGACGGGACTGTGAAGTATGCGCCGAACGCGAACTACAACGGCGCAGATGCGTTCACTTATACGGTTAATGACGGGCATGGAAGGACGGACACGGCGACGGTCGCGGTCACAGTGACTCCCGTCAACGATGCGCCGGTGGCGGTCGGCGATAGCTATTCGACCAATGAGGACGCATCGCTCAACGTTCCTGTGCCGGGCGTGCTCGGCAATGACAGCGACCCGGAGGGCAACACGCTGGCGGCGCTGCTCGTGTCCGGGCCGTCGCACGGTTCGCTCGGTTGGAACGCCAACGGCTCATTCAGCTACACACCGGCGAGCAATTACAACGGGGGCGATTCGTTCACTTACAGAGCCAGTGACGGCAGCCTCAGCTCTAACGTGGCGACCGTCAACATCAGCATCAATCCGGTCAACGATCCGCCGTCGGCAGTCAACGACAGCTACAGCACCAATCAGGGCACGACACTGAACGTTGCCGCTCCGGGCGTGCTCGGCAACGACGCGGACACGGATGGAGTTGCGCTGTCGGCCGTGCTCGTCAACGGCACGGCGAACGGCGCGCTCACTTTGAACGCGGACGGCTCGTTCAGCTATACGCCCGCAGCCAATTTCGCGGGGACTGACAGCTTCACTTATCAAGCGAGCGATGGAGCGGCGCTCTCGAACACCGCGACCGTCAGCATCACTGTCGTCGCCGTCGCTCCGAGATGGCTGATGACGGGGAGCCTGAATACAGGTCGCGCCGGTCACACGGCGACGCTCCTGCTTAACGGCAAGGTGTTGGTAGCAGGTGGAAGCAGCAGCAGCGGAACTCTCTTTAACAGTGCGGAACTCTACGACCCGGCGACGGGAACCTGGACGCTGACCGGGAATATCATAGAGGGGCGCATCAACCACACGGCGACGCTCTTACCGGACGGTCGAGTCCTGGTTGTGGGCGGAGATACCAACGCCGGTCGCTCCGCACACGCGGAGCTTTATAATCCTGCGACCGGACAGTGGAGCAGCACGGGCAGCCTCAACACCGGCCGCATCAATCACACGGCGACGCTGCTGTCGAACGGCAAGGTGCTGGTCGCGGGCGGTTTCGGCTTCAGCGGGCTTGTCACACGCGCAGAGCTCTACGACCCGGCGACGGGAACTTGGAGCAACACCGGGAATCTCAACGCGGGACGCTTTGCCCACACGGCTGTGCTCCTGCGTGACGGCAGCGTGCTGGTCGCGGGCGGAACAGACAACAACAACATTCTCGATAGCGCGGAACTCTACAACCCTGCGACGGGAACTTGGAGCGTCACAGGGAGCCTCAGTGTGCGCCGTGACGCCACCGAAGCGGTGCTGCTGCCGAACGGCAAAGTCCTGATCGCAGGCGGAAACAGCCAGAGCACTTTCGGGCTCTTCGTCACCAACACAGCAGAGCTGTATGACCCTGCGACCGGCAGATGGACTCGGACGGGAGACCTCATCACGCGTCGCCTCTCGCATACGACGACGCGGCTGCGTAA
>JAFBAJ010000103.1 GCA_019247865.1 Acidobacteriota bacterium | reverse complement strand
AGTCGGACCCGGAAGGGCTCTATCTGCTCGGCAGCGCGCACGCCGGCCTCGGCCAGACGCACGAAGCCGCGGCCTCCATGCTGGCCTGCGTCGAAGCCGTCCGGACCGCGCCCGCTTACAAATATCGCACGGACAAACGTTGGCTCAATAAGGCTCAGGAGTTTATTAAAAGTAGCCAGTAGCCAGCAGCCAGTAGTCAGTAGAAAAGCATTGTGTGGAGTTAGACGTTGGCGGTCTGACATCACAATTAAGACGTGCTGCTGTCTCGGTTCCGGCGAACTTTGCAGAAGGGTTTAAGAAGCGCGGACATGCAGATAAAGTGCGCTTCTACAATATTGCGCAAGGGTCTCTTGAGGAGTGCCGTTATTATTTCATTCTCGCTCGTGATCTCAACTACGGCGAAACAACCAACCTGTTGCGAAACCTGGAAGAAATCAGCAAAATGTTGGACAGCTACATGCATACAATCAAAATGGCCGATAATCATTTGAGCCCTTCTACTGGCTACTGGCTACTGGCTACTGACTGCTTATGAATGATTCAAAAACAGCGCTGCTGATGCTGGAGGATGGGCGTAGCTTTCGCGGGCGCGCGTGGGGTGCGCCGGGCGAGGTGTGCGGCGAGATGGTCTTTAACACTTCGATGTCCGGTTATCAGGAGGTCTTGACCGATCCGTCCTATGCCGGGCAGATCGTGTGCATGACGTATCCGCTGATCGGCAATTACGGAGTGACGGAGCGGGATGCGGAGTCTGCGCGGCCGTGGGTCGAGGGCTTCGTCGTGCGCGAGGCGAGCCGCATCGCCTCGAACTGGCGCGCGGAAGAGACGCTTGACGCGTACCTCAAACGCTGGCACGTCGTCGCCATCGAGCACATAGACACGCGCGCGCTCGTCCGCCACATACGCGACAAGGGAGCGATGCGAGCCTGCCTCTCATCCATCGAGACGGACGAGGCGCGGCTGTTGGAGAAGACCTTGAGCTCGCCGAAGATGGAGAACAGGGAACTGGCGAGCGTCGTCACCTGTCGCCAGCCGTACGAGATTCCGGCCGCCGGCGAAGAGCGTTTTCACGTCGTCTGTTATGACTTCGGCGTCAAGCTGAACTCCCTGCGCGAGCTGGCGGCGATGGGCTGCCGCGTGACGGTCGTGCCCGCACAGACTCCCGCCGCCGAAGTCTTACAGATGAAGCCGGACGGGATTTATCTCTCGAACGGGCCGGGCGATCCGGCCTCGATGACTGCTGTGATGGAGGAGATACGGCGCGTCGCAGAGTCCGGCGTGCCGACCTTCGGCATCTGCTTCGGACATCAACTGCTGGGCCGCGCCTTCGGCGGGCAGACTTACAAGCTGCCGTTCGGCCATCGCGGCGGCAACCAGCCCGTCAAGGACCTGTCGAACGGCACGGTCGAGATCACCTCGCACAATCACGGCTTCGCCGTCGTCGCCGAGAGCCTGCCGCCCGAAGTCGAAGTCACGCATCTCAATCTCAACGACAACTGCGTCGAAGGGATGCGCCACAAAACTCTCCCCGTCTTCTCTGTCCAATACCACCCGGAAGCCGCCCCCGGCCCGCACGACGCAGAGCATCACTTCAAACGCTTCATCGAATTGATGGAGAAAATTTAAGCCACAGATTTTCGCGGATAAACGCGGATTTAAATCCGTGCTAATCCGCGAAAATCTGTGGCCTGTTGTTATGGAGCCGGAACGTAGACCGACTCAAGCGGGATGTCTCCGTTCGTACCCCAGGGCGTAGCCTGCAACGCATTGTCGGTGCTGCGCAGGATGTACCAGTAGCCCGTCGAGGGACGCCAGACGGCGACATCGAACTTGCCGTCGCCATCGTAGTCGCCCGGCACAGGCACGTCCGTGCTCGTGCCCCACAACTGCACATAGAAGGAGTTGTCGCTGCTCCTGAGGATGTACCAGGCTCCGTCCGCCGGGCGAAAGACAGCGATCTCCGCTTTGCCGTCGCCGTCGTAATCGGCCGGGACGGGACGGTCTCCGCTCATGCCGAAGCCGAGGCCGCGCACCTGACTGTCGGAGCTTTGCAGGATGTACCAGGCTCCGGTTGATGGGCGGAAGACCGCGACATCGGCTTTACCGTCGCCGTCGTAATCGCGCGCCACCGGGCGGTCGCCGTTCGCGCCGAAGGGAATCGTCAGCCACTGATTGTCTATGCTGCGGCGGATATACCAGTTGCCGTCGGAGGGACGGAAGACTGCGATGTCCGCGCGCCCGTCGCCGTCGTAATCGGCGGGCATCGGCACATCGCCGGTCAGGCCGAACATCAGGTTATAAGAGTTGGGCACGATCCAGGTCGCTGTGCTCGGGCGAAAGACGCCGATCTCTGTGTTGCCGTCGCCGTTGTAATCCTCCGGCACGAGGATGTCCGTGCTCGTTCCCAGGACCACGCCCTGCGCGCTCGGATCTGTGCTCTGGATGTACCACTTGCCGTTGCTCGGACGGAAGACAGCCAGGTCGGCTTTCCGGTCGCCGTTAAAGTCAAAGCGGTTGCCTTTCGCCACGGCGCAGGTGCTGAGCAGCACGGAAGTATTATTGCTGCTCGCGTTGGCGCTCGCCAGATCGCGTCGGCCGTCGCCGTTGAAATCGGCCGAGACGAGCGCGTTCGGCCCCGTGCCGACCGTGAAATCTGCGCCGCCCCCGCCGTTGAAGAAGACCCGAATGGTATTCGAGGCGCTGTTGGCGACCGCCAGATCGCTCCGCCCGTCGCCATTGAGGTCGGACGCGATGATCGCAATCGGATTCGTGCCGGTGGAGGTCGTGGTGCTCGTCGGGAAGGCTCCCGTACCGTCACCGAAGCGCAGCGTGACGTTGTCCCCGTTGTAGTTCGCAACCGCCAGGTCGAGCTTGTTGTCGTTGTTGTAATCGAGCACCGCGACGGAGACAGGCCCGACGCCGACGTTCACGTTCGACAGTGAAGTGAAAGTGCCTGTTCCCGTGCCGATCAGGATCGAGACGTTGTTCGAGCCGAAGTTCGAGACCGCCATGTCCTGCTTGCCGTCGCCATTGAGGTCTGCGATGGCGACGAAAGAGGGCTGCGTGCGGACGCCGAAACTCGTCGCCGGGCCGAAGCCGCCCATGCCGTTCCCGAGCAGCACCGAAACCGTCCCGGCAAAGAAGCCGCCGAAATTGGCGACCGCAACATCCTGCTTCGAATCGTTGTTGAAGTCTCCGACCGCGACGTGAATCGGACTGATGCCGACGATGTAGTTCGTCGGGGCGGAGAAGCCGCCGAGCCCGTCGCCGAGCAGGACGGAGATGTTGTTCGAGCCGGAATTGACGACGACGATGTCCGGATTGCTGTTGCCGTCGAAATTGCCGACCGCAACCGAGTAAGGATTCGACTGGACGTTGAAGTTGGTCGGCGCTCCGAAGCCGCCCATCCCGTCGCCGAGCGCAACCGACACGTTGTTCGCTCCCTGATTGGCGGTGACGATGTCCTGTTTGCCGTCGTTATTAAAATCTGCGGCGGCGATGCCGGTCGGGCTTGAGCCGACGCTCAGCGTGCTGGAGGTGGAGAAGGCCGGCGTGACGCAGCTGATGATCGGCGGCACGTACGGCGAGGTCGTGATGTCTATGCTCCAGCCGCCCATGATGACGCCGGACTCTCCCTCCTGATCGTCCACCACGTAGAGACTCCAAGTGCCGTTCGGGCTGTAGCCGTAGAGCGTCGAGAGGCTCGTGCTGTTGACTACCTGCTGCGGCGCGGGAGGCGGGAAAAAGTCATTCCCATCAATGTCGAAATTATCTGTCGGGCGGAACGTCCCGCTCACGAGCGGCGCGTTGATCGGCAGAAAGCCGGCTGCCGCGTCGTCGAAAGTCAGCGTCACATTATTCACCGCGCTATTGCCCGTATCGGACATGAGCTTGATCATCGTGCCGTTCGGGCTCACCAGCGCGACATCAATGTCACGCGAGCGCGTGTGGCTGATGCCGGTCAGGGTCACTTTGAGATTGGTCACGACGCCGGTCTGCCCGGTGACCTCTATCGTCGAGGGATAGGGCGTCGCCGGTGCGGCGGTAGAGGGCACGTCGTTGATGTTGATGGCGCTCGTGTTGGAGAAGCTGGTCGCCGCCGTGCCGGTCGTGGTGACGTTGATGCTCCAGCCGCCCGCGAGCGCGCCGGATTGGCTGATGGTATCGTCAACGACATATAAGCTCCAGTTGCCGTTCGGGTCTGCTCCGTTAAAAGCAGCCAGTCCCGAGTTGCCCGACGTCTGCGAGTAGAGATAAGGCGCGGACGGAGCCGGAGAGGGAAAAATGTCTCCGGTGGAATAGGAGGTCGAATGAAAGGTGCCGGAGGTCAGCGTCCCGAAGCTCGGCAGGCGCGTCCCGACCGCATCGTCCAGCGTGATGGTCACGTTGTTGATGGGGGCGCTATTGTTCCCGACCTCCGAAAAGATAACGAGCTTGGTCCCGGTCGGGCTCACCAGCAGCATATCAATATCGCTGGGGCGCGTGTGGCTCAGATTGTTGAGCGAGACCGTCACCTTCGTCGTCGTGCCCGTCATCCCGGAGACGTTGATGGTCGAGGGATAGGGCGTCGCAACGGTCGGCGGCGGCGCGTTGGTGTTGATCGTGATCGGATCAGGATTGGAGAACACGACATCCGGCGCAGCCGCGTCGGCCGACGTTAAGGGTCGCACGACGAGTCCGAAGGTTAAAAGCAGCGCTGTCAGGAGTGTGCCGGCGCAAACGAGTTTGCGAGCTTTAACGTAGTAGGTGTTAGGCATGATTTCCCCTTTGAGTTAAGGTCGCACAGGCGACGCGAGGTTCAACATAGTCTGATATTGGTCTCAAAAAAATTGTGGTTGATGCAGAGGAGAGAACTGCACGCCAGCCGGGTTGAGACTCTTAGTGTAACATCTCCCGATGGACGCGCTTAAAGACACGACAGTCCGACATCAAACCTCCGCTGGCTAAGATAGCGCGACCGGCTCGATTCTCCGTGTTATTTTCGTACTTTTTAAGGAAGGCTTAATCGAGCTTAGGCATCTTGAGCTCGCCGGAGGTCAGATCGGGGCGCACGCGCGCCATCTCTTCGGGGGTCGTGCGGCGGGTCGGGTGTGTTCCGTCGGGCGCGGGCAGCGGCGCAGGCGGCGGCGGCTCGGCCTCCATCGCGGCGATCTCGGCCCTGACCTGAGCCGCGCCTTCCGGCTTGAGGAGGTCGGCCACGAGTCCCGCGCTGCCTCTGTGCTCAAGCCAGTGGCGATAGGTCACGGTCGTGATGGCGACCACGGGAATCGCCAGAAAGATTCCGGCGATACCCGCCAGCTCGGCCCCGCAGAGGATCGCCAGGATGACGGCCAGTGGGTGCAGGTGTATGCCCTGCCCGATGATGCGTGGATAGATGACGTAGTCGTGCACGATGCGCAGGACGGCCAGAAAGAGAAGCACGACCATCGCCTGCCTGATGGAATAGAAGCCGGTGATGGGAGTCACGACGGCTGCGACCGTGAGCGGGCCGACGAGCGGAACGAATTCAAAGAGCGCGGCCATGATGCCGAAGAGGAGCGCATAGGGCACGCCGATAATCAGGAATGCGATGGTGCAGACCGTCCCGATGAAGAGACAGGCGATGAGCTGCGCGCGGATATACGCGGCGAGCGTGCGATTCACATCCTGAAAAAATTCGTCGCCGCGCCAGCGCCAGCGCCCGCTCGGCAGCATCTGCAAAGCCGAACGGCGAAAACTGTCCGCGTCCTTTAAGAGAAAGAAGGCCAGGATCGGGATCAATATCAGCCACGGGAGAAGATAGATGACTTCGAGCAACACGTTGCCGATGCCGTTGGTCGTGTACTCTCCGACCGTGCCGATGAGATTCGCCAGCCACTCGGTCGCCTTGTCGCGCACGACCTTAGGCAAGTTGTAAGCCTGATAAAACTCATTCATCTTCTGCGCGCGGGCTTTGGCGGAGGTGAGATAGGTTGGGGCCTGCGCCGCGAACTCAGTGATCTGATTGCCCAGACGCGGCAGGAGAACGTAAGTGGCGATGCCGATGGAGCCGAAGAGGAACAGATAGACGATGCCGATGGCGAGCGAGCGCGGCATGATGCGTTTTTGCCCGCGCATGTTGAAGGGGCGGCTGACGAATTCGACGAGCGGCGAAATGAGATAGGCGAAGAAGATCGCCAGCACGACGAGCAGGAGGACGCTCGTCAGCGCGCGCAGGATGAAGATCGCGCCGAGCACTCCGAGCAGGATGATGAGCGCGATGAAGACGACGCGGACGATGGCGCGCGTCTGCGGCCCGGAAGCCTGCACGGCCGCAATCGCTGCTCCCTCCGCAGCCTCCTTCACTATCTCTCGTTCAGCCACAAGGCCACCTTCCCACACGTAAACTCAAACGCAGCTCAAGAGCTCAAGAGCTTAATGCGTCGTGCCTTCCAGCTCGTCCAGCTCCTCTTCATCATCCTCTGCGGACGCGGGAGCGGTGACGACCGGAGCCGCCGGCTCCCAGACCAGCCCGCGCCATTCGTCCTGCGCGTCGAGCAACTGGAGCGCGGCCAGCGGGTGGCCCGGATTGCGTTCGAGCCGCAGGACTTCGGTCACCACGCGCAGCTTCTGCTCCTCGCCCTCTTCTTCGCCGTAGACGGCGAGCTGCACGCGGCTGCCGACATCCGGCAACCGGTCCTGCAAATGTACCAGCGCGCCTTCGGGGCCGACGTTCTCGGTCGTGCCTTCGGCGACGATGTGCCCGGCGTTCGGGTCGTCCCATTCGGCGCGCACCATCAGCGAAGCCAGATAACGCGGCCCGGTGCGTTGTTCCATCGAAGAAGTTCGAGCCATAGTGCAACTCTCCTTTTAAAAGGCAGTGAAGAATCTTTCCGCTTAGATGAATAATAAACGACGAATGGCGGGGCAATTCTAGCTTGTCACACCCCGCTTGTCACTCATTCTCAGTTTTTTTAGCCACAGAGGACACAGAGAAAGAAAACGAATTTATCCTCTGTGTGCTCTGTGTCCTCTGTGGCTCATCTCTTATTCTTCTTCCGTGCGCAGCTTTTCGAGCACGGAGAAGTCTTCGAGCGTCGTGGTGTCGCCCTGCACG
>JAFBAJ010000091.1 GCA_019247865.1 Acidobacteriota bacterium | reverse complement strand
GCGACCGCGACGCGCTGCTGCTCGCCGCCCGAAAGCTGCGCGACCGGATGGCGTGCGCGCTCGCCGAGCTTGAGTTCTTCGAGCGCGACCGTCGCGCGCCGCATCGCCTCGCGCCGCGCCTCTCGATTGATGAGGAGCGGCAGCGCGACGTTCTCCGCCGCCGAGAAGTCCGGCAGCAGATGATGAAACTGAAAAATAAATCCGACCTCGCGGCGATGATAACGCGCGAGCGTGTGGCCCGCCGCGCGCGTGATCTCCAGGCCGTCGAGCGTGACCTGCCCCGCGTCCGCGCTTTCGAGGCCGCCGACGATATGCAGCAGCGTCGACTTGCCCGCGCCCGACGCGCCCATGATCGCCACCAGCTCGCCCGCCGCGACCGCACACGACGCCCCGCGCAACACTTCGAGCCGCGCCCCCGCCGCCGTCGCAAAGGCTTTGCACAGGGCGTTGACGGTCAGGAGATTTTCGGTTTTAGACTTGTGCTCTGCGATAGAAAGAGTCTCCTGCTTCGCTTTATGTATCTCTCAAAGCCTCTGCCGGGCGGACGCGCGCGGCGGCGCGTGCGGGATAGATGGTGGCGACCAGACTTAAAACGAAGGCGACGACCGCCGCCAGCGCGACATCCTGCGCGCGCGCGTGAAAGGGAACGCTGCTCAGCGAATAAACATCCGCGGGCAGGCTGACCAGCTTGTAGCGGTCGCCGAAGAAACAGGCTGAGAGGCCGAGCAGCACGCCCAGCAGCGCGCCGATGATGCCGACCGACGCGCCTTCGAGCATAAAGACGAGCATGATGTTGCGCGCGCGCGCGCCCATCGCCGTCAGGATCGCAATATCGGTTCGTCTCTCGACGACGACGAGCACCAGCGTCGCAGTGATGTTCAGCGTGGCGATGAAGATGATGAGGCCGATGACGACGGCTCCCATCTCTCTTTCGAGCGCGAGCGCCGCGAAGAGCGGCTTGTTCGCCTCCTGCCAGTCCACGGTCGTGTAGACGCTTTCGCCCAGCTGCTGACGAATGCGTGACGCGATGTTCGAGACAGCATAGATGTCAGCCACCTCGATGCTGATGACCGAAGCCGAGCCCGCCGGAGTGCCCGCCAGATTCGCAGCGACCGGGAGCGAGACGTAGATCCAGGTCGCGTCATACTCATAGAGCCCCGTGCGAAAGATGCCCGCGATGCGCAGGCGGCGATAACGCGGCGCGAGCCCGAGCGGCGTCAACTGCGCGTCGCCCGAAATGAGCTGCGCGACATCGCCGACGCGCAGTCCAGCATGAGCGGCCAGCTCCGCGCCGATGACCGCGTGCGGCAGCGCGGCCTCACTCGGACTTTCTTTGTAAGCCTCAAGATCGGGCGCGAACTCTTCGGACCTCGGACTTGAGACCTGAGACTCGGGACTTGAATCGTTGAGGAGCGGTTCGACGCTGCCTTCGATGAGCGTGCGGCGCAGCTCCGCGAGCGGGCGCTGTGCGCTTTTGTCCACGCCGCGCAGCACTGCGTAAGAGGAGTTCGCGTTGCCGCTCAGGAGCGCGCCGTCGTAGGTCGTGGCGACTGCCTCGCGCACGCCTTCGACGTTGCGCGCGCGCGCGGCGATGGCGGGCCAGTCCGTCATCACCTCGCCATCGCGCCGCATCAGGCTGATATGCGCCGTGCCGCGCAGGATCTTGTCGCGCATCTCATCCCGAAAACCGTTGGCGAGCGCGAGCGCGACGATCAACGCGCCGACGCCGACCGCGATCCCCGCAATCGCCGCCAGCGCCGTCACGCGCGCCAGCGGACGCCGCCGCCGCGAATACAGATAACGCAGCGCGAGAAAGAGTTCATAGGGCATGAGGCAGAGATTATAAGAGAATTAGTTTCCCGCAAAGGCGCTGGTGGCGCTAAGAAAGACAATTAAGTTTTCCTTTGCGCCACCAGCGCCTTTGCGGGAGATTCGTGGGCTTATTTATCTTTGCTCAAAGGCGGGCAGATGCGCGTGTCTTCCGGCCTGTTCTCGGGGAGCAGATTTTGCAGGAAAGCTTTGTCCTGCGCGGACGCGTCGGTGGTCGGGCGAATCTCAAGGATCGTCGGGGAGACGCGGCGAAAGGCGAAATGGGTCTCAAGAGTGGGGAGCACCATCGTCTCCTCTTTCTGCCAGCCGCACGGAGACCACCAGCGCGGGTCTGCGTCGAGGAAGACGCGACGGCCTTCGCTCAGATATTTCTCGATGAGCGGGACCAGCTTGTCACCCGGCCAGCCGCTTCCGGTCCCGATGGTCTGCCACTCGCCCACGCCGATGCCCTGCCAGTAGTTGATCGCAACCGTCTCGCCGCCCGCGATGACGACCGCATC
>JAFBAJ010000053.1 GCA_019247865.1 Acidobacteriota bacterium | reverse complement strand
CACGAATGTCGAAGACGCTGCGACCTTCGCCGACGGCCATCGCACGCAGCTCGTCCTCGACGCTGCACATCGCTCGCACGAAAGCGGCTGCCGCGAGATGATAGAGGAAAGAGAAATCATCTAAATTTCTCTGTGCTCCTCTGTGGTAAAGCTTTCCTGATGCCCCGCTCCAAACATCAAAAATATTTCGTCGGCGTGGACACGGGCGGCACGTTCACCGATTTTGTTTTTGAGAGCGAAGGGAGCTTGCGCGTCTTCAAGCTTGCTTCGACTCCGGCCGATCCGTCGCAGGCGATCATCGAAGGTCTGGAGCGCATCTCGCGCGAGACGGGCGCGCGGCTCTCTGAGATCGAAGTCATACACGGCACGACCGTCGGCACCAACGCGCTCCTTGAGAGGCGCGGAGCGCGGACGGCGCTCGTCACCACCGCAGGTTTTGAAGACGTGCTCGCCATCGGGAGACAGGCGCGGCCCGCGCTCTACGATCTCAACGCGACGCGCCCCGCGCCGCTCGTGCCGGATGATCTGCGCTTCGGCGTGCGCGAACGCGTCACTTCATCCGGCGAAATTCTGGAAGAGCTTGAAGAGGATGCTGTCACAGCCTTGCTTCGAAAGCTCAGGCGTGCGCGCGTCGAATCCATCGCCGTCTGCCTGCTCTTCTCCTTCATCCGGCCCGAGCACGAACGGCGCATCGCAGACGCTGTGCGCTCGCTCAATGTGCCGCTCTCTGTCTCGCATCAAATCCTGCCCGAATACAGAGAGTACGAGCGCACTTCGACGGTCACGATCAACGCGTACCTGCAACCGTTGATGGGCGCGTATCTCAAACGCCTGCAAGCGCACGCGAAGGCGCTGCGCGTGATGCAGTCTTCGGGCGGCAGCATCTCCGCCGAGAGCGCTGCGGCAGAACCTGTGCGAACGATTCTCTCAGGCCCCGCGGGAGGCGTCGTCGGCGCTCTGCGCGTTGCACAGATGTCCGGGCAGACGAACATCATCACCTTTGACATGGGCGGCACTTCGACCGATGTCGCGCTCTCTGGCTCAGCCGGGATGCGTATGACGCGCGAAGCTGTCGTCGCGTCGATGCCGGTCGCCGTGACGATGCTCGACATCCACACGGTCGGAGCGGGCGGCGGCTCAATCGCGCGCGTGGACGCGGGCGGCTCTCTGCGCGTCGGGCCGGAATCCGCAGGCGCAAGCCCGGGCCCCGCGTGTTACGGCACATCTCTGTTGCCGACGGTGACGGACGCGCATCTCGTCCTCGGCCATTTCGGCGGCTCGGGACTCTTAGGCGGCGAATGGCAGCTCGATGAAGGGCGCGCCCGCGCGGCTCTCACGGATTTAGCTTCGCAGATGAGCGCCGCCGCCGGTCGCAACGTGAGCATGAGAGAGGCCGCGCAGGGCGTCCTGCGCGTCGTCAGCGTCAACATGGAGAGAGCCCTGCGCGCCATCTCCGTCGAGCGCGGCTTTGACCCGCGCGACTTCGCGCTCGTCCCCTTCGGCGGCGCGGGCGGGCTGCACGCGTGCGAGCTGGCGCAAGCGCTGCGCATCCCGCGCGTCATCGTGCCCACCAACGCGGGCGCGCTCTCGGCGCTCGGCGCGCTCGCTTCGGATGTGGTCAAGGATTGGAGCCGCACCGTCATGCTCGAAGCGTCAGACGAGAATCGTCAACTCGTCGAGCGCGCTTTTCATGAGCTGGAGCAGGACGCTCGCGCCGCTCTCAAACGCGAAGGCTTCGGCCGCGAGCGGCAGCGTCACGAACGCACGCTCGCCGTGCGCTATCAGGGCCAATCCTTCGAGCTGGAAATTTCCTGGACGCGCGGGACGAAGATCAGCGAGGCTTTTCATCTGGCGCATCAGAAGCGCTACGGCTACGCGCAGCCGCAGCAGCCGGTCGAGGTCGTCAGCGCGCGCCTGCGCTCGCTCGGCCTGGTCGAGAAACTCAAGATCGGAAAAGCCAAACGCGTCGCACGCTCGTCGCGCTTCGCCGAGCCGGAGCGACGCGCGATAGCTTACCTCTCAAACAGCAGAACGCGCGCCGCCATCTATGACCGCGCGGCATTGAAAGCCGGAGCGCGTCTACGCACGCCCTGCATCGTCACTGAGTATTCCGCCACGACCCTGATCCCGGCCGACGCACGGGCGCTGGTGGATGCATACGACAATCTGCTCATCGAGTTATGAAAAGAAAGCGAAACAAGCTGCGCCGCAGCTCTTTCGATCCGACCACGCTTGAGATCTATCGCGCGCTCTACACCTCCGTCGCAGAGGAGATGGGCATCGCGCTCAGGCGCACGGCCTTCTCGCCGAACATCAAGGAGCGGCGCGACTACTCGTGCGCTGTCTTCGACGCGCAGGGCCGCGTCATCGCGCAGGGCGACCACATGCCCGTCCATCTCGGCTCGATGCCGATGGCCGTCGCCGCCGCTCTACGCGAGATGACGCTCGCGCCCGGTGATGTCGTCGCGCTCAACGATCCCTTCGCCGGCGGCACGCATCTGCCTGACGTGACGCTCGTGATGGCAGTCGTCAGTGGTCAGGGGCCAGTGGTCAGCGAAGCGTCACTGACCACGGACCACCGACCGCTGACCACTCTGTTTTATGTCGCTAACCGCGCGCATCATGCGGACATCGGCGGAGCCACGCCCGGCTCGATGGGGATGGCGACGGATATTTACGGCGAAGGCCTGCGGATTCCGCCCGTGCGTCTGGTACGCGGCGGACGCGTCTCTGAAGACATCATGCGGCTGCTGCTCTCGAACGTGCGTGCGGCGGAAGAGCGTCGCGCGGATTTCGCAGCGCAGATCGGCTCGCTCCAGACCGGAGCGAAACGCCTGCTTGAGATAACCGAACGGCGCGGCGCACACGAAGCGCTCGACTACGCCTCGCATCTCATAGAGTATTCCGCGCGCATCATGCGACGCGTCATCAAGGCTATTCCGGATGGAAGCTACGAGGCCGTTGATGTGCTCGACGGCGACGGCGTCTCTGCCGGGGAAATCTCTCTCCGCGTGCGTCTCACGATTGAAGGCGAGCGTGCGCGCGTGGACTTTCAGGGCAGCGCGCAGCAGGTCGCCGGGCCGGTCAACGCCGTCGAAGCGATCACCGTCTCGGCCGTCGCGTATGTCTTTCGCTGCCTCATCGAAACGGATGTCCCGGCCAGCGCCGGGCTCATGCTGCCGATCACGGTCCACGCGCCGCTCGGGACGGTCGTCAACGCACAGCCTCCGGCTTCGGTCGCAGGCGGAAACGTCGAGACCTCGCAACGCATCGTGGATGTGCTCTTCAAGGCGCTGGCGCAGGCGCTGCCCGGTCGGATTCCGGCGGCCAGCCAGGGGACGATGAATAACCTGACCATCGGCGGCCTCGACCCGCGCACGGGAAAAGAGTTCGCCTATTATGAAACGGTCGCGGGAGGCATGGGCGCGCGCCCCTCCCTGGACGGCCTGAGCGCCGTGCACACGCACATGACGAACAGTCTCAACACTCCCGTCGAAGCGCTCGAATATGCGTACCCCCTGCGCGTGCGCTCGTACGCGATTCGCAAGGGCTCAGGCGGAGCCGGAAAACAGCTGGGCGGCGACGGCGTCCGGCGCGAGATTGAAACCCTGACACCCGCGCAGGTCTCCCTGCTGGCTGAGAGACGTGTGCAGACGCCTTATGGCCTCGGCGGCGGCCAGGCCGGAAAGGCCGGGCGCGACACCGTCCTGCATCTGGAAGAGAAGCGCCGCATCACTTCCAAAGGAAGCTGGCAGCTCGCGGCCGGAGACCGCATACGGATCGAAACTCCCGGCGGTGGAGGCTACGGAAGCGCATAATTTGGTGAAATTTTTAATTCTTTTGAAAAAAGTTTCGGGCAGTAAGTGTTAAAATGATTGAACTTTCGGCTGAAAGCTGAGAGCTTGTCACGAAAATGTTGAGAATGGGTGAACTTTGTGCTTGACATCTCACAAAACTTCGGTATAATTTCACACATACTGAAGTTCGATGATCCAGACAGGAAAGGCTTCGGTAAAAGAAGATGATTGAAATATCAAGGTTGGCGTGATTGCAGTTGCCCTGTTAAATGGTGCGTAGGGTGGACAGGCAGGACGCCGTAAGCCTATACGGAATTATCCAACCCGTACACACGCACCCCCATTTCCACGGGATCGAACATAAGCGACGATCTTCAGTTCATTGCCATAGCCACCCTGAATTTCCGACGCCTGCCCCGAAAGCTTTGCCCCGCGCATCTTCAAAAGAGATGAGCGGGGCTTCCTCCTTTTAAAACGTTTTAGATAGCCAGGCCGCCGTCCACCTGTACCACCTGACCCGTGATGTAGCGCGCGTCTTCGGAGAGCAGGAAGGAGGCGATGCGCGCCACTTCGTCCGCTTCCGCGAAG